>DAOLWT010000006.1:0-24579 GCA_035421345.1 Bacteroidales bacterium | reverse complement strand
TTGGATGCTAAGCGATTTGCTCCATGAAGTCCTGTACAAGCACATTCACCAACAGCATATAAATTATTTATTGAAGATCGACCATTTTCATCCGTTTTAATACCTCCGCACGAAAAATGAGCTGCAGGAACAACCGGAATCATATCTTTGCGAATATCTATTCCAATACTTAAACATTTAGCATAAATATTAGGGAAATGATTTATTAGTTCATTTTTATTTAAATGTCTACAATCGAGCAAAACATAATCATCTCCGCTTATTTTCATTTCGTTATCAACTGCTCTGGCAACTATATCTCGGGGTGCTAATTCTTTCCGATGATCGTATTTTTGCATAAATTCTATCCCGTCAATTGTTCTTAGTAATGCCCCAAATCCGCGTAAAGCTTCCGTTATAAGAAAAGAAGGGCGTTCATTAGAGTTATACAAAGCTGTTGGATGGAATTGAATAAATTCCATATTTTCAATTTTTCCTTTAGCTCTATATACCATAGCAACTCCATCTCCTGTTGCAATCGGAGGATTTGTAGTCGTTGTGTATACATTGCCACAGCCACCGGTAGCCATTAATGTAAATTTCGATAAGATAGTATCTATTTGATTTTTTTTTGTGTTTAATACATAAGAACCATAACAAGTAATATCAGAATTTTTTTTAGTTACTATCATCCCTAAATGATGTTGAGTAATAATTTCTATAGAAAAATGATTTTCTAATATTTCAATATTTGGATGTTGTTGAGCTTGTATGGTAAGTGCTCGAATTATTTCTTTTCCGGTATTATCTTTATGGTGAAGAACTCTATATTCTGAGTGTCCGCCTTCTTTTGCTAAATCGTATTTTCCGCTGGTTGTTTTATCGAAATTGGTACCCCATTCAATTAATTCTTTTATCCGTTCGGCTGATTCTGAAATAGCTATTCTTACAATTTTTTCATCACATAATCCAGCTCCTGCCGTAATCGTATCTTGTATATGTTTTTCAAAAGAATCGGGATTATACATAACAGCGGCAATTCCTCCTTGTGCATATCGTGTATTCGATTCTGCTATATTGTCTTTGGTAACAATAATTACTTTTCCGTAGGGCGCAACTTTTAAGGCATATGTTAAGCCTGCAATACCTGATCCAATAATTAAAAAATCTGCTGTATATCTCATTTTAGAAGAATAAAAATCAAATTTAAGAATTTAATAAAAGAAAGATGCTTTAAAAAAGAAAAAAGCTACATCAAATAGTTGAAGTAGCTTTTTAAAAATAGATTTTTTGTGTAAGATAAATTCCTTAAATTATTCAGGATGAATAGCTTCAACAGGGCAAACATCAGCACATGCACCGCAATCTGTGCAAATGTCTGGATTAATTTTATAAATATCACCTTCTGTTATTGCTTCAACAGGACATTCATCTATACAAGTACCGCATGCAGTACAGTCGTCGCTAATTTTATAAGCCATTTTTTAATAGTTTTTAGTTAATAATTTCATGCAAAGATATTTGCTTAAATTAACTAAATGAAATTTTTTTGAGTTTTTTTTTAAACAAATAAAATTTTTGGTAGTAACTCCTTAATTATTTTGTTGTTATTTAGTTAACAATTTATATTTTAATAAAACATAAAAAAAATAAATGAATTCTTATGGTACTTATTAAAAAAGACTTTAACTTCGCAGAAAAAATATAATCATAAAATATATAACAATGACTGAAAAGAAAAATACAGTAGTTGAAATGGAAGACGCTGTAGTTCGTTTTGCTGGTGATTCAGGCGATGGGATGCAACTAGTAGGGAATCTATTTGCTGACGTAGCCGCATTAGCTGGAAGCGAAATAGCAACTTTTCCGGACTATCCTGCAGAAATACGTGCTCCTCATAATACGGTAGCTGGTGTTTCGGGCTTTCAAGCTAGAATAAGCAGTAAAAAAATCTTCTCCTCGGGAGATTTAGCCGATTTGCTTGTTGCAATGAATCCTGCATCTTTAAAATCAAATTTAAAATGGGCTAAAAAAGGAGCTTCAATTATCGTAGATGCCGATACATTTGAAGAAAAAATAATCGAAAAGGCAGGGTTTCCAAAAAATCCCTTAACCGACAACTCGCTTAAAGACTATAAATTAATTAAAGCTCCAATTACCTCACTCACCGTAGCTAAAGCAAAAGAGTTGGGCTTAGATGCGAAGTCAGCCAGTAAAACACGAAATGTATTTGCTCTTGGAATAGCTTACTTTTTGTTTAACCGTGATTTTAAAGCAACAGACATTTTCTTTGAAAAGAAATTCAAAAAGAAACCAGAATTAATAAATGTAAACAAAGAAATTCTTCGTGCCGGATTTAATTATGCCGAAACACTCGAAGCAATTCATTCTACTTATAAAGTTAGCTCTTTAAAAAAATCAGAAAAAGGAAAATACCGAAATATTTCGGGCAACGTGGCAACCGCATGGGGTTTGTTAGCAGCATCCGAAAAATCAGGAAGACCTCTTTTCTTAGGTTCATATCCTATTACACCGGCAACAGAAATATTAATGGAATTATCTCAACATAAATCCTTAGGTGCTAAAGTTTTTCAAGCAGAAGATGAGATAGCCGGTATTTGTTCTGCAATTGGTGCTAGCTATACAGGTTCAATGGCCTGTACAACTACTTCTGGACCTGGCTTATCATTAAAATCGGAAGCCATTGGATTAGCCGTTATTACTGAATTACCTCTAATAATTGTAAATGTGCAGCGTGGAGGCCCTTCAACAGGACTACCTACTAAATCAGAACAATCCGACTTATTACAAGCATTATATGGAAGAAATGGGGAAGGTCCTGTTATTATTGTTGCAGCGTCAAGTCCGGCCGATTGTTTCTATGCCGCTTATGAATCTGCCAAATTATCAATGGAGCACATGACTCCTGCTATATGCTTAACGGATGGTTATATTGGGCAAGGTTCGGAAGTTTTTAAAATTCCAAAAGTGAGTGAACTCCCTTCTATAAATCCACCTATTGCTAAAGCAAACGATCCAGATTATAAGCCGTATAAGCGCGATGCGGAAAGATTAGCTCGTCAGTGGGCACTTCCAGGAACAGAAGGCTTACGTCATAGAATTGGCGGTTTAGAAAAATCGGATGTTACCGGAAATGTTTCGATGGATCCTTTAAACCACGAAATTATGTGTAAATATCGCGAAGATAAAGTAAATAAAGTTGCCGATTTTATCCCAAAACAAAAAATAATTGGTGAAGAAAGCGGCGATTTATTAGTGGTAAGCTGGGGTGGTACTTTTGGTTCTGTTTTTTCTGCAGTTAAAGAATTGCAAGCGGAAGGACATAAAATAAGTTTAGCTCATTTTAGAAACATTAGCCCGTTACCAAAAAATACAGCCGATATATTTAAAAAATTCAAAAAAATTGTGGTTGCAGAATTAAATATGGGACAATTTGTAAAATATTTAAGATTAACACTTCCTGAATTTAAATATTATCAATTTAACAAAACTCAAGGATTGCCATTTATGGTTAGCGAATTGAAAGAAAATTTTATTAAAAATATACAGGAGAAATAAACTATGGAAGAAAATTTAACAGTAGAAAGATCTAGAGTGCCGCTTACAAAAGAAGATTTTGTTAGCGATCAGATGGTGAAATGGTGTCCCGGATGCGGTGCACATGCTATCCTCTCTTCTGTAGCCAATGTTTTTCCTAAAATAGGCTACAAAAAAGAAAATTTTATGATGGTTTCTGGAATTGGTTGTTCTTCCCGATTTCCATATTATGTAAATACCTATGGTTTTCATGGTATTCATGGTAGAGCAAACCCTATCGCTACCGGAATTAAAATAGCGAATCCACATCTTAGCGTATGGGTTGCTACTGGAGATGGAGATTCTATGGCTATTGGAGGAAATCATTTTATTCATATTATTCGTCGTAATGTGGATTTGAATATTATGCTTTTTAATAACCAAATTTATGGACTTACCAAAGGCCAATATTCTCCCACTACTCCTATGGGAAAAATTACAAAAACATCTCCTCAAGGTACCATAGAACATCCATTTAATTGCGGAGAACTAGTTCTTGGGGCTCAAGGAACATTTTTTGCCAGAGTAGTTGATACAAACCCGAAATTAATGACCGAAGTAATGTTTGAAGCAGCTAAACATGATGGTACTTCTATCGTTGAAATATTGGAAAATTGTGTCATTTTTGCCGATGGTACTCATAATGATGTTACAGCTAAAGAAGTGAGAGATGATGCTCAAATTGTGTTGAAAAATGGCGAACATATGATTTTTGGTAAAAATAAAGATAAAGGAATTCGCTTAAATGGACCACACCTCGAAGTGGTTGAAATAGGAAAAAATGGAATTACAGAAAATGATATTTTAATTCATGATCAGTATGATCAAGACCCCGGTATCCATTTAATGTTAGCTAAAATGGCTCCTCCATTATTCCCAATGGCATTAGGCGTTATCCGCTCAGCAATGTTCCCAACTTATGATGATATGGTTGAAGAACAGATTACATTTGCTAAAGCTAATTCCAAAATTAAATGTGTTGATGATTTATTAAATAGTGGAGATACTTGGGAAATAAAATAAATTCGAATTTATAAGTTTAGGTCATAGCCTGTCATTTTATGACAGGCTTTTTTGTATATTTACACTCATTTATTTGTAATGAAGAATAATCTAATAGCATTTATTAATAAACAAAAGCTTTTTAATAAACACCATAAAATAGTTGTCGCTGTTAGTGGAGGTATAGATTCTATTGCCCTTTGTTATTTGCTTTATAATGCAGGTTTCTCTATTGCAATTGCACATTGTAATTTTCGATTAAGAGGCAAAGAATCGGATGAAGATGAAATATTTGTAAAAAAAATTGCTCAAAAATTAAAAATTCCTTTTTTTTTAGCCCATTTTAATACAAAAAATTATTCTGAAAGCAAGGGGATATCTATTCAAATGGCCGCAAGAGACCTCCGTTATGCCTGGTTCGAAGAAATTAGAAAAAAAAATAATTACGATTATATTGCTATTGCTCACCATGGAGATGATGAAATAGAAACATTCTTTATTAATTTAATAAGAGGTACTGGTTTGGCTGGTTTTCATGGAATAAAACCTAAAATGGGAAAAATTGTCCGCCCTTTGATGTATTCTAATAGAAAAGAAATAGAGGAATTTGTTAAAAAAAATAAAATAAAATATCGAGAAGATAGCAGTAATGCCTCTCTAAAATATATTAGGAATAAAGTGAGACATGAACTAATCCCTTTTTTTAAAAAAATTAACCCAGAGATAGAAAAAATAATTCATGTTGAAATTAATAGAATAAGACAAGTAGAACAAGAGTTTTTAAAAATTGTTGAAGAACAAAAATTAGCAATCGTAACAAAAGAAAATGAACTTCTTAAAATAAATATTGAAAAGCTAATTGCACTCGAAAATAGGGAACTGTACCTTTACGAATTTCTTAAACCTTATGGATTTTCAGGAGATATTATTCATCAAATATCGGATAGCTTAACTCGCGAATCGGGTAAAAAATATTTTTCTTCATCACATCGCATCATTAAAGATCGTTCTTCTCTAATTCTTAGCGGTGAAAATCAAGTATTAACTCAATCGTTTAAAATTAATAAATCAACTAAAAAAATTGAAATCCCAATTTGTCTTCAACTAAAATCTATCCCTTATACAAATCAATTTGTAATAAGAAAAGAAAATAATTTTGCTATGATTGATTTGGATAAACTTTCATTTCCGCTAATACTTAGAAATTGGGAAGCAGGAGATTATTTTCACCCATTTGGAATGAAAGGGAAAAAGAAATTAAGTGATTTTTTTACAGATTTGAAATTATCTTTATACGATAAAGAAAATAGTTGGCTTTTATGTAATAAAAATGGAGATATTATCTGGGTAGTTGGTTATAGAATTAGTGAAAAATATAAAATTTCTACCAAAACAAAAAATATTTATTTTGTGGAGAAAATAAAAAAATAACTATTTTTGTTAAAATATAGATGTATTTAAATTTATAAATAAGTTAAGATTCAATAGAATGAAAAAAAGAAATTTAATATTCGCATTTTTAATGCTCTTAAATAGCATTGTTTTTTCACAAATATTAACTCCCGTTAAGTGGACATTTAGTTCTTCCAAAACTTCCGACTCCACTGCCAATTTATATTTTAAAGCAAGCATAGACCCCAATTGGCATGTGTATTCGCAATTTATTGAAGGGGAAGGGCCTGTTCCTACCACATTTACTTTCGATAAAAGCAAAGATTATTCTTTACAAGGCAAAACCATTGAACCGAAAGGAAAAGTAGAGTTTGATCCCAATTTCGATATGGATCTTAAATTCTTTTCTAATAGCGCAACTTTTGTACAACAAATAAAAATAAATTCAACAAAACCATTTATTGTAAAAGGAATGTTGAATTTTATGACATGCGATAATAAACAATGTTTACCTCCCGAAGATGTAGAATTTTCATTTAATATAGATGGCTATACAAAAGCGAAAGAAGTGGTTTCTGTTGATACAGCAAATAAAGATATTGTACAAATTGCAGATAGTGGTAATATTTCTAACAACAACGATTCTTTAGCAACCAAAGTAAATTTAGAAAAATCGGAGCTAACGGGGAAAGGAACATCTTTTTGGTTTTTCTTTTTTATCTCTTTTTTAGCAGGACTTCTCGCAATTATTACCCCTTGCGTATTTCCTATGATTCCGATGACAGTTACTTTCTTTATGCATAACGAAGACAATAAAGCAAAAGCAAAATTTCAAGCGATTGTTTTCGGACTTTCTATCATTTTTATTTATACAATTATTGGGACTATTGTAGCTATTACCTTAGGTGCCAATTTTGCTAATTTTTTAAGCACCCATTGGCTTCCTAATATTTTATTCTTCGTTATTTTTGTTGTTTTTGCTGCGTCCTTCTTTGGCATGTTCGAAATAACACTCCCTTCATGGATGGGTACTAAAACCGATAAACAAGCAGATAAAGGCGGATTTGTAGGCGCCTTCTTTATGGCGTTTACATTAGTATTGGTTTCTTTTTCGTGTACAGGACCTATTGTTGGTGCTATTTTAGTGGAATCTGCCGGTGGACAAATTTTAAAACCTATTATTGGGATGCTCGGCTTTTCTTTAGCGTTTGCATTACCTTTTACCTTATTTGCATTTTTCCCTTCTTTGTTAAGTAATATGCCTAAATCGGGTGGCTGGCTTAACTCAGTAAAAGTGGTATTGGCATTTTTAGAATTAGCACTCGGATTAAAATTCTTAAGTATAGCCGACCAAGCATATCATTGGGGAATATTAGATCGCGATATTTATCTTGCATTCTGGATTGTTATATTTTTCTTAATGGGATTGTATTTGTTGGGAAAATTAAAATTTTCACACGATAGCGAAACAAAACATCTCTCTGTTCCTAGACTTACCTTGGCAATAATTACATTTACCTTTGTTTTATATATGATTCCAGGCTTATTTGGGGCTCCATTAAAAATGTTGGCGGGTTATTTGCCTCCACAAGAATCGCACGATTTCGATTTAAATTCAATTATCCGCGAAAATGGAGGAGGCGGAAATGCTGAAACGCTTTCTTCTGAAGACCAATTATGTGAAAAGCCAAAATACACCAAAAATTTAAAATTACCACATGGATTAAAGGGGTATTTCGATTATGAGCAAGCGCTTGCATGTTCTAAAGAGAAAAACAAACCTATTTTCGTCGATTTTACAGGTCATGGTTGTGTTAATTGTCGCGAAATGGAAGCTACCGTTTGGTCTAATCCTAAAGTGTTGAAGTTGTTGAAAGAAAAATATATAGTAACGGCACTTTATGTGGATGACAAAGAAGAACTACCAGAAAATGAATGGATTACATCAAAATACGATGGAAAAGTTAAAAAAACAATCGGGAAAAAATATGCCGATTTGCAAATAACAAGATTTAATATCAATTCGCAACCGTATTATGTTTTACTCGATTCAAAAGGGGAACCTCTTGTACAACCCAGAGCATATAACTTGGATGTAGATGCTTTTGTTAAATTCTTGGAAGATGGAGTAACAGAATTTGAGAAAAGAACGAAATAATAGAATTGGTATCAACTAAAATAAATTAAAACAAGGAGTTTTCTTAAAAAAGAAAGCTCCTTGTTTTGTAATCATAATTTAGCTAAATCTTAGAAATTTAGCATTTCCTCCGCAAATACAACCATAAATGAAGAAAAATAGCATAGAGAATAGGGTAATTTTGTTAAAAACACGAAGTGTGTAACATTCTTTTGTAAAATCGGTTTTGAGAATAAAAAAATATGTGTAATTTTAGACTCTTAAATAACGAAATATTAAAAATGAGTCTAAAGACGTTAACCCCCAAAAAATATTTTTTTTCGATTTTTTTAATTACTTTTTTGCAGTTTGTTTTTATGCAGAATAGTATAGGTCAAAATAATCTTAAAAAGAATTTCTCCAATCATTCCGCCTCCTCTCGAAATATAGATACATTGCTTATTTCTGGCGATTCTGTTTTAGCAGAAGGATGTGATATAGGGAAGTTTGTTTTTCGCAGAAATGGGACAAATATTAATACCGATACCCTTATTAATTTTATAATTACAGGCAGTGCCATAAACGGAGTCGATTATCATGGAGTTAGTTCTCAAATTGTTCCTAATAGTATTTTATTTCCTGCCGGCTTAGCCGTAGTTGAACTAGAAATTATTGCTGTACAGGATTGGATAAAAGAAAAAACCGATACAATTACTATTAAAATTCCTAAAAATAATCTTACCGACACAATAGTTTCTCACATGTATATTAAAAATGTGGATTCACTAAATGTTAGTATTGTTGGAGATACATTAATATGTGAAGGAACTACTCTTAGTGTTTCTATAGAAGGAGGGAATGGCCCATTTTCTTATGAATGGGCTCCGAATAACGCAACTACAAGTAGTGTTAAAATAACCCCTTTGCAAAATACAATCTATTTTGTTACTGTTACCGATTCTTGTGGGCTCCAAACAGCAATAGCTTCATTAAACGTAAACGTTTTTTGCCCTATTGAAATTCCTAATATTTTTACCCCTAATGCAGATAATTTTAATGATTATTTTCAGATAAAACATATAGAAAATTATCCTAACAGTAAGCTGGTTATTTTAAATAGATGGGGAGATAAAGTCTTTGAAAGTTTAAATTATCAGAACGAATGGGCAGGAAAAGATTGTTCCGAAGGGACGTATTATTATATTCTAAATTTATCGGATGGAAGTAATTATAAGGGAATTATCACCTTATTAAATTAAAGAATAAATACAATATTTAATGTGAATTAATAATCAAAAAAAATAATAATAACATGGCTAAAATTAAAGTTGCAATTAATGGATTTGGAAGAATCGGAAGGATTACTTTCCGCCAGATAATGAAAAATGACGATATAGAAGTGGTTGCTATTAACGATTTAACAGATAGTAAAACACTGGCTCATTTATTAAAATACGATTCTGTTCATGGCCGTTTTCAAGGAGATGTTCAATCGGAAGAAGGTTTTTTAATTGTAAACGGAAAAAAAATAAAAGTGCATGCCGAAAAAGATCCTGCAAATTTACCATGGAAAGATTTAGAAGTTGCAACAGTAATTGAATGTACAGGGGTTTTTCGTAATAGAGAAAAATTGAGTAAACATATAACTGCCGGTGCTAAAAAAGTAGTTCTTTCTGTTCCTGCCGATAACAAAGAAGATGTAGATATAACAGTTGTATTAGGGGTTAACGATGAAAAAATTAAACCGGAACATCAACTTATTTCTAATGCTTCTTGTACTACTAATTGTTTAGCTCCCATTGCTAAAGTGTTACATGAAAACTTTGGAATAGTGAGAGGTTTAATGAATACCATCCATTCGTATACGAACGATCAAGTTATTTTAGATCTTCCTCATAAAGACTTAAGAAGAGCCAGAGCGGCATGTGTGTCTATTATTCCTACTAAAACAGGTGCTGCGAAAGCGGTTGGATTAGTTATTCCTGAACTTGATATGAAATTAGACGGTTTTTCCATGCGAGTTCCTACTCCCGATGGTTCTGTAGTTGATTTAACATGCGAACTTTCTAAAATGGTTACCAAAGAGGAAATTAACGATGCAATGAAAAAAGCATCCGAAGGTTATTTAAAAGGAATTCTGGAATATTGTACCGAACCTATTGTTAGTTCAGATATTGTAGGAAATAATCACTCTTCCATATTTGATTCTCTTTTAACACAAGTAATAGGGGGCAATTTTATTAAAGTTGTTTCTTGGTACGATAATGAATTAGGGTATTCTTCTAGATTAGTCGACTTGGTTAAAAAAATATCATAATCACAAATAATAAAAGTTAAAAAACCCTGTTATTAATATAGCAGGGTTTTCTTTTTTGGTATAATCTTTGATATTTTATTTATTAGAAAATATTAAATAATTTGGCCATGAAAAAAATATTCATTCTTTATACAATATTAACGGTCGGATTTACGTATAATACGTTTTCTCAAATAAATAATGATATAACCGTTAATAATCAACTAGAAAAAGCAGCTGTTTCAACTTATCCTAATCCTGCTGTTACTAAACTAAATTTCGTATTTGAAACAAACACTTTAAATTTATTAATAGTAGAAGTATTTAAATTAACTGGTCAGCCTATTATAACAATTATTCCAAACGATAAACAATATATTTTAGATGTAACGTCTATGGAAGAAGGAATATACTTTTATAAAGTAATTTATAATGGCAAGCTTGTAAAAACGGAAAAATTTATGGTAATAAAAGGCTAACATTGAATAATTGTGCTTTGTTCATGCTTGCCAACACTCCGCTGTTATATACCGGCGGAGTTTTTTTTATGGTTTAAAATAGCATAATTCCAAGCTATTATTAGCCCATGTTGCATACGAAAAATGATTAACCCATTCCCCTAGATTTATATATCGAGTGTTTTTTATTTGCATATCTATTGGGAGATGACGATGACCAAATATATAATAATCAAAATGAGTTGTTTTTTCTTTTTCATTAATAAATTGAATTAATCGTTCTTTTTCTTCTCCTAAAAAAATTTCATCGGAATTCCCATTTGCAATTCGGCTTTTTGTAGAGAAATAGGTAGCTAGCCATAACCCAAAACCGGGATGTAAATAAGCAAATAATCGTTGACATACTTTATTAGAAAAAACTTTTTTTATAAACTTATACTTATAATCTCCCGGACCAATCCCATCGCCATGAGCAATATAAAAAAGCTTTCCATCAATATTTTTCTCAATAGGGTTTCTATAAATTTTAATATTTAGTTCTTTCGTAAAATAATCGAATATCCACATATCATGATTACCGGTAAAATAATTAATAATAATACCGGAGTCGCTTAATTCGGCTAGTTTCCCTAATAATCGAACATACCCTTTTGGGACCACTCGTTTATATTCAAACCAAAAATCAAAAATATCGCCTAATAAAAAAATCTCTTTTGCGTCGGTTTTAATAGAGTCGAGCCAATGTACAAATATTTTTTCTCGTTCCAAGCTACTTGCATAGTTAGGAACCCCTAAATGACAATCGGATGCAAAATATATTTTGTTTTTTTGATTCATTTTTATTGTAATTATAATATTTTATTCGATGATTCACTTTGATTAAGTAATCCTTGCCACGTAAAATATGAATTAAATATGTTCGGAATAGGTACCGTTTTATCGAATATACCATAAACACATGAACCACTTCCACTCATAGATGAATAAATTGCCCCCATTTCGTATAAACGTTCTTTTATTTTTTTTATTTCAGGATGTTTTTCAAAAATTACTTTTTCAAAATCATTATTTATACACTCTTTCCATTCGTTCATGCTTGTGTTTTGAATTTTAGTTAAAGGGAAAGTTGTTTTTTTAGGTGTAATAAGTGAATATGCTTCTGGAGTTGAAACATGAATATTCGGTTTTACAAGCATAATATGGTAATTTGTTAAATCAATCTGGCAGTCTTTAAACGTATCGCCTTTTTGAGTAGCTAATACCGGTTTATTCTCAATAAAAAAAGCACAATCGCTTCCAATATTTCTTGCAGTTTCCTGCATTTGGGCAATTGACATATTTAAAGAGAAATAAGAATTAATAAGTTTAATCATAAATGCAGCATCGGAAGAGCCTCCTCCAAGTCCGGCACCGGTAGGGATAACTTTGTGTAAATGAATATGAATAGGAGGGAGTTCGTATTTTTCTTGTAAAAGTCGATATGCTTTTATACATAGATTTGAATCTGCGGGCCCTTGTATTTTAGTGCCACTCATAGTAAAAACGATTTTTTCACTTTTTACTATCTCAAGAATATCATTTAATGGAACAGGATAAAAAATAGATTCAATATTATGAAAACCATCATTTCGCTTTTCAACAATATTCAATCCCAAATTAATTTTACAATTAGGAAAGCAGATCATTTGTCTTTTTTAAAGTTCAAAGATAAGTAAATCTGTAATTCTGTAATTTTGATTCCAATTATTTTTTGGTACTTTTGTTTATCTGTAAAAATCATTTTTTATTTTCGTTATGGCGCTTATTAATTCGGTTGTTTCTTGGGTTATTAAAAAAAGAATTCATCAGATTGATCTTTTTATGAAATATCCTTCTGATGTTCAAACGGAATGGCTTAAGAAATTATTGAATGCGGCTAAAGATACCGAAATAGGAAATAAATATGATTTTAAAACAATAACAAATCATAAAGAATATATTAACCGGGTACCCGTTATTGATTATGAGTCAATTAAGCCTTATATTATTAGACTTAGGCAAGGGCAGCAAAACTTATTATGGCATTCAGATATTAAATGGTTTGCCAAATCTTCCGGTACAACTACCGATAAGAGCAAATTTATTCCGGTAAGTGCCGAAGCAATAGAAGAATGTCATTTTAAAGGGGGCAAGGATATGCTTTCTATGTATTGCAACAATAACCCGGAAACACTTCTTTTCGATGGAAAAGCATTAGCCCTTGGAGGGAGTCATCAAATTTCCGATTTTAATAATGAATCCTATTATGGCGATCTCTCTGCTATTATTATTCAAAATCTACCTTGGTGGGCTGAATTTATGAGAACACCTAATCTTTCTATAACATTGATGGATAAGTGGGAACACAAAATTGAGAAAATGGCGGATGTTACCAAAGATGAAAATGTTACTAATATCTCCGGAGTTCCATCATGGACGTTACTATTACTTAAAAGAATTTTAGAAAAAACAGGAAAGAATAATATTTTAGAAGTTTGGCCCAATTTAGAGCTGTTTACACATGGAGGCGTTAGCTTTGTACCATATAAAGAGCAATTTAAAAAAATTATTCCTTCGGCTAAAATGAACTACCTAGAAACATATAATGCTTCGGAAGGCTTTTTTGGAATACAAGATAGGAATAATGCAGATGATATGTTGTTAATGCTAGATTATGGAGTGTATTATGAATTTATTCCATCATCCGATTTTGATAATGAAACACCCAAAACATTAACTTTAGAAGAGGTAGAAATAGGGGAGAATTATGCACTCGTTATTACAACAAATGCCGGTTTATGGAGATATAAAATTGGAGATACCGTAACGTTTACTTCTAAATATCCTTACCGTATTAAAATAACCGGAAGAACAAAAAATTTTATTAATGCGTTTGGCGAGGAATTAATTGTAGATAATGCCGAAAAAGCCATTTCAATAGCTTGTGATAAAACAAATGCGTTAATAAAAGAATTTACTGCTGCTCCCATTTTTTTTAGCGATAAAAATAGCGGCGGACATGAATGGCTTATCGAATTTGAAAAAGAACCTTCTTGTATTAATTATTTTACCGAAGTTTTAGATAATGCGTTAAAATCGATTAATTCCGATTATGAAGCGAAAAGATATCAGGATATGGTGTTGCGAAAACCTTTAGTTAAATCGGTTCCTGATAATACGTTTTATAATTGGTTGAAGTTAAAAGGAAAACTAGGCGGACAACATAAAGTACCCCGCCTTTATAACGATCGGAGATATATTGACGATATATTAAAAATGATAGAAAAATAATGAAAATATTAAAATACATATTGGGAATTATTATATTATCTTCTTTTTGTTCAGATAATTATTCTATAATAAAAACAATCCCTTCCGATGCATCCTTTATAACAACCGATAATTTAGGAAATCTTTACCTCGTTCAAAATAATGAAGTGCTAAAATATGACAATAATGGGAGTTTATTAAAAACATATAGTAATAAAATTAGTAGAAATATTAATTTTATGGATGTAACAAACCCATTACAAATACTTCTTTTTGATAAAGATTTTCGTCAAATAATTTTTTTAGATAACATGTTAAGTCCAATTAACGACCCAATCGTTCTTGATGATATAGAAATGATTCAACCCTTATTGGTTTGTACTTCTTATGAAAATGGATTTTGGGTTTATGATCATCAAAATTTTCAAATAATAAGATTTGATAAAAACAGAAAAAAAACCAATCAAAGCGGAAATATCTATCAGGATTCGGGGATTCATTTAAATCCCAATTTTATGATGGAATCTGGAGATAGGGTGTTTGTGAATAACCCGGATACCGGTATTTTTGTGTTTGATAAATACGGTACCTACGATAAATTAATTCCGCTAAAAAATCTTTCCTCTTTTCAAATATTGAATCAAGATATAATATTTTTTAAGAACAATCACCTGTTAAAATTTAATATAAAAACATTCGAAGAACAAATAATGGAAATGCCATTTAATAATGCAATTATGGGAAGGTTTGAAAAAAACAGATTGTTTCTTCAAGATTCCGTATCGATAAATATTTATAAGAATAATTAATTTTTTATAAAATTATTTTTTAATTAAAAAAATAGTACTTTAGTAATTAAAATAAAAAAAGAAAATCATGCAAATTGCTGTTGCAGGAAATATAGGATCAGGTAAAACAACGCTTACAAGCCTCTTGGCTAAGCACTATGGATGGAAACCTAAATTTGAAGACGTAGATACCAATCCCTACTTAAATAATTTTTATGAAGATATGCAGCGTTGGTCTTTTAATCTTCAGATTTATTTTTTAAATAATAGATTTCGCCAAATCGTAGAAATGAGAAAAGGAGGGAAAGATTTTATTCAAGACCGTACAATTTACGAAGATGCTTATATTTTTGCTCCTAACTTACATGCAATGGGCTTAATGAGTACACGCGATTTTGAAAATTATTCCTCTCTGTTCGATTTAATGGTTTCTTTTTTGCAAGCGCCCGATTTATTAATTTATTTAAGAGCCAGTGTGCCTACACTTGTTCATCAAATACAAAAAAGAGGTCGAGAATACGAAAATACAATTCGACTGGATTATTTAAAACGTTTAAATGAGCGTTATGAGGCTTGGATTACTACCTATGAATCCGGTAAAATATTAATAGTTGATGTAGATAATATTCATTTTTCCGAAACACCCGAAGCCCTTGGTAAAGTTATTGATAAAGTGGATGCAAGTATACACGGGCTATTTTAATCGTTGTAAACATTTAAATGTTAGCAAAAACCTTTATTCTATTCTGTTTACCCATTTATTTTAGTTTAATTTTATTTTATTAAAATGAAGGGATTTATTCGTAAAATTTTATTTTTATTTAAAAACAAGTATGTTATTACTACCATAATATTTCTTGTTTGGATGATTGTTTTTGATCAAAATAATTTTATTTCCCAATTTGAACTTGCCCGGAAATACAACGAATTAAAACAAAATAAAAAATATTACCTAGATCAAATAAAAAAAGATACAACCGACTTACATAATTTGCTTACCAAGCCCGAAAACCTAGAGAAATTTGCTCGAGAAACTTACCTAATGAAAAGAGATAATGAAGATGTTTTTATTATCATAAAAAAGGACTCTTCATTAAATAAAGAAAAATAATTCTTTTTTAAAATAAAATAAGTTCTTGATTTTGAAGCAGCATTTTATTAAATTTACTTTTTAAATTCTCGAAAATGAAAAATGTATTATTTGTTATTTTTATAAGCGTATTCGCTACCATTATTTCTTGTAATTCAGGAAACGATAAAAATGAAAAAAAATCAACGGAAGATTCAATAGAAAATATATTGCTAGGAACATGGAAAGAAGAAGGGAGAAAGATGTATTTAGAAATTGAAAAAGCCGATGAGTTGTTCACTATTACAAACAATGCTGGAACCACCTATGCCTATAAATTAAATGGACAAATATTAAATTCTGTCGATGGAACAGGACCTACTTATTCCCTAATTGGAAATAAGAAGTTGTTAAAAGGAGCTGTAAAATATTCAAAAATTAAAGATCAAAAGGAAAGCACTAATAATAACGAAAATAATTCAAGCGCTACAGCCGATAACTCTTCCGAGTTAAATTCCGACGAAAGCGAAGTAAATACTACTACAACTTCTTCAAGAGAAAGTGGAACAACCGATAATCCTGTAACAGCTTCTAATATATCTAAAACGAATAAAACGAAAACTACAGAATCAGGAACTAGTGTTTCTACCACAAACACGACCCGTTCAACAACTACCAAATCGAGTACTATTGTACCCAAACAGTTAACAATTATTTGTAATGGCATTACGTATTTACGTCAGTCTCCTTCCCCTAATGGTGCGGTAATTAGAGGCCTTGCAAATGGACAAGAGTGTCCTATTATTAAAAGAGGAAATTTATCTAAAGCTTATGGGAAAACGGACTATTGGTACCAAGTTAAGTCAGAAGGAGATAAAGGGTGGGTATTTGGATCTTTAACCAATTTAAGTCAAAATAATTAAGCAAATTTTCTATAAGGGATCTACATCTATTGCAATTCTTATTCCTTTATGATCGTGTTCGGATTTGAAATTATCTAATTGTTTTTTCAAAACTATTTTTGCTTGTGATAAGGAAAAATCTTTTTCGATTTTAAGGAGAATATTTTTAATATATTCATTTCTAATTCTCGAAATTGTAGGGTATTCAGGCCCTAGCACACGTTGACCAAATATTTTTTTTAACTGTTTACAGAGTTCTTTAGCCGAATTATTTAATGTTTCCGCATTATTATGTTTTAAGGAAATTTGAATAAGCTTATAAAAAGGAGGGTATTTGTAAGTCATTCGCTCCTGAATTTGACTTTCATACATGGAAGTGTAATCATGATCAATTACATAGCGAATTACAGAATGGTAAGGGTGGTAAGTCTGAATAATCACTTTCCCTCTTTTTTTATTTCTTCCGGCTCTTCCGCTCACTTGAGCCATTAATTGGTAACTTCTTTCAAACGATCTAAAATCAGGAAAACTAATCATACTATCAGCATTCATAATGCCAACAACATGTACATTATTAAAATCTAAGCCTTTTGTAACCATTTGTGTTCCTACGAGTATATCGATTTTTCGATCTTCAAAATCATTAATAATAATTTGATGTCCATTTTTGCTTTGCGTTGTATCTAAATCCATTCGTACAATTTTGGCATCTGGGAAAAAAATAGGTAATTCTTCTTCAATTTTTTCGGTACCAAAACCATGCAATACTAGTTTATTATTGTTACATGCCGGACATTTTTCAGGAATATTAATAGAATACCCACAATAATGGCACTTTAAGAGATTGGATTTTTTATGATAGGTTAATGTAACATCACAATGTTTGCACTCCGGTATCCAGTTACATGCGTCGCATTCTAGCCTTGTTGAAAACCCTCTTCTATTTTGAAAAAGAATGACTTGTTCTTTATTTTTTAAAGCTTCTTTTATCTGTTCTAATAAAAAAGAAGTAAAATGAGATTTCATTTTTTTTTGTTTTGTCTCTTCTTTTACATCAGCAACATATATTTCAGGCAATAAAACGCCCCCATATCTTTTATTTAAAGCTACCAGCGAATACTTATTTGTTTTTGCATTATAATAACTTTCCACAGAGGGAGTCGCAGTTCCTAAAATTGTTTTAGCTCCATGCAGTTTAGATAAATAAATGGCCGTATCTCTTGCATTATATCGGGGAGCAGGAGAATGTTGTTTATACGATGAGTCGTGTTCTTCGTCAACAATGATTAATCCTAAATTATTAAAGGGCAAGAAAAGTGCCGATCTTGCTCCTAGTATTATTTGATACGAGCTATTTACATCGTTTGTTAGTAAAACTTTATTCCAAATTTCTACTCGTTCTTGTTCATTAAATTTCGAATGATAAACACCAACTTTATTGCCAAAATATTTACGTAATTTATTTACAATTTGCGTGGTAAGTGCAATTTCGGGTAATAAGTATAGAACTTGTTTCCCTTGTTTTATAGTTTCGTTAATGAGTTTAATATAAATTTCGGTTTTCCCGCTCGATGTTATTCCATGTAATAGAACAATATCTTTTTTCTTAAATTCATCGTTAATTGCATCTAATGCTATTTGTTGATGTTCGTTTAGTTCAATATAGCTATCATCTGTTTTTTCAAAATTTTCAAGTCGACTAATTTCTAATTCAAATTGTGTACACACGCCTTTTTTTATCAATGAATTTAGTTGAGCTACCGATGTGTTTAATTCTTTGAGCATTACTGCCTTTTTAATTCTGTGTGTTTTATCATTTAATGATGTGGTTTTACTATAAATGTACATCAGTATTTCCAGTTGTTTCGGCGCTCTTTTTTCTAATTGATCGAATATTTCTTTAAGTAATTTTTCGTCTTTATATTTCTCTTCTAATTTAACATACCATTCTGTTTTAGGTTTGTAGGTATTCGTTATTTCTTCTTTTACAATTATAATTTTCTTTTCGATTAAATTTTTAATCAATGGAATAACCGTTTTTTGTTCTATAAGCTTAGCTAAATCTGTTAATGTTAATTCTTTTTGGTGAGTTAATGCTTCTGTTGTCATCAATTCTTTTTCATTTAATAGAGAAACATCCCCATCAAAGGAAGGATTTAATATGATTTTTGTTTCGCTCGTAAGTTTTAAAGCAGATGGAAGGGCTGCATTCATTACTTCTCCGGGAGTACACATATAATAGGAAGCAATCCACTCCCAAAGAAGAAACTGTTTTTCATAAATTAAAGCTTCTACTTCTAATATAGATAATATATATTTAATATCGTTAATAGGGGGTGCGGTGGTATGAATTTTTCGAACGAGAGCGGTATATATTTTTTTTTTGCCGAATTGAACTACTACTTGTTGTCCTGGTTTAATAATATTATTTAGTTCAAAGGGAACACGATAGGTGAAGTATCCTGGGAGGGATATGGGTAATAATACATCCGCAAAAAGGGTAATCCGTTCCATTTTAATATATACTTAACTTTCGTGTTAATTTTTAAAACACATGGGTTGTCCGGTAGCTTCTATTACATTCCACCACAATTCGCTTTCTAAGTCAATTTTTTTTCTTCCCCCTACAGTTACAGAAATAGGAATGTATGTAAAATAATTACTCCATGTACCTACAACGAAGCCTGTTTTCCCGGCCATCACTCCATGTACCGCATTTTGTGCTAGCTGACTACAAAACATACTGTCGTTAGCCACCGCTGAAGCACTTCGAATAATATAACTAGGGTCAATATATTTTAATGAAACGGCCAGTTTCTGACTCTTAAAATAGGATGAGATTTGATCTTTTAAAAAGAGGCCTATATCGTTCGGTTTTATATTGCCCGAATTATCAATGTTATTGGTCGTATTTTTAAAAAAATGTTGTCCGGCACCTTCAGCAACAACAATTAAAGCGTGGTGTTTTAATTCAATTCTCTTTTTAAGAATGTTTAAAAATCCTTTTTCGCCTTCTAGCTCAAATTCGCCCATCTCCGGTATAAGAATATAATTTACTTCTTGCATAGATAAAACGGCATGTGCTGCAATAAAACCAGAATCACGACCCATTAATTTTATTATTACAATTCCGTTATAATACCCCTTTGCTTCATTATGTGCATCTCTTATAATATCGTGTGCTTTTGAAAATGCTGTTTCAAATCCAAACGATTTTTCAATAAAACTGATGTCGTTGTCAATCGTTTTAGGTACCGTCGCAATTGCTATTTTTAGTTTTCGTTTAGTTATTTCTTTAAAAATATCATTTGCCCCTTTTAATGTACCATCACCTCCTATACAGAATAATATATTTATGTTATTTTTCTCAAGGGTATCTACCATTTCGCTAATATCTTGATCTCCTCTCGATGACCCTAAAATAGAACCTCCATACAAATGGATTTCGTCTATCACTTCAGGGGTTAGCTCAATATAAGGATGATTGTATTTGCCAATAAGTCCTTCAAACCCATATTGAAATCCTAGTATTTTTTCAACGCCATAGCGATAATATAATTCCATTACAATACTTCGGATAACGTTGTTAAGTCCCGGACATAAGCCTCCACATGTTACAATTCCTGCTTTTGTTTTAGACGGTTCAAAGAAAATATTTTCACGTGGTCCTGCTTTTTCGAATGAAATAGGGGTCTTTTTTTCTTTAAGGTCTTTTAAAATGCTCGTATAATTTTTTTCATAAAGTATTCTTTCTTCATCTTTAATATAATTATATATCCCATCACCTTTGTCGTAACCAAGTTGAATGGGTGATTTTAATGTACTTTTACCAAGAGTTTGAACATTAAAAGTAGAAGAATTCATTATTAATAAATTTTAGTTCTTATTACAATAATTAGTTGCAAAGAAATATGATGTCGAATTAACGCAGTTTAAAAAACGGGAATTCTTATTTAATATATTGATCTTTTTTACTCCCTTTGTAAATACCAAACTTCATAAATCGACATTCAAGTTGACCATTAAAAACAGGTATTTTCCGACTAGGTTTTAACCCGATAAACTTCATTGCATTTAAATCAGAGCTTATAATCCATGCATCGTATCCGTTATAATTTTTTTTGAGGGCATCTCCAATGGTTTTATAAAAACTGATAATATCTGTTTGTTCCATACGTTCTCCGTATGGAGGATTAATAATTAATATTCCTCCTTCTTCGGGAGGAGAAAATTCATCAAAAGTAGCTACTTGTAATCCAATTACTTTTTGCATACCTGCCGCAATAACATTCCCTCTCGTGTTACGAATAGCTCTTGCTTCCATATCGGAGCCGGAAATACGGCAATTAATAGGTTTTTGTTTTTCAATAGCTTCTAATTTTATTTTTTCCCATAGTTCTAAATCAAAATCCTTCCATTTCATAAAGGAAAACGATTTTCTGAAACTACCGGGTGCAATATTTTGTGCTATAAGTGCGGCTTCAATTAAGATAGTTCCCGAACCGCACATAGCGTCTACAAGAGCGGTATCTCCTTTCCATCCTGTATGCATAATGAGTCCTGCAGCCAATACTTCACTTAAAGGGGCTAAACCGGAAGATACGCGGTATCCTCTTTTATGCAGAGATTCTCCTGAGCTGTCAAGGGAAACATCACAACCTTCTTTGTAGATGTGAATGTTAATTCGAATATCCGGATTTTCTGTATCTACCGATGGTCTTGTATTATATTTACTTCGAAATTTATCAACAACGGCATCTTTAACTTTTTGTGAAACAAAATGAGAATGGGTAAATGCCGATTCATTAATAACAGAATCGATGGAAAATGTATGATCAACGGTGAATACGGTTTCCCACGGATATTCGTATATATTCTTATAAAGGTCATCGTTCGATTTGACTGTAAACGAAAACAGAGGTTTTAAAATACGTAAAGCTGTTCTGCACCATAAATTGGCTTCATATAGCATTCGTGTGTCTCCACCGAAGCTAACAGCTCGTGTTATAATTTTTACATCGGGAGCGCCTAAGTTAGTTAGCTCATTTGCAAGCACTTCTTCTAATCCGGAAATGGTTTTAGCAATATAGTTGGTCGAAAATGGATTTGTTTCCAATAGATAATGGTTTTTTACAAAAATAAGGAAAATGATTACATTTAGTGCAATGAAATAAGGAAAATAATCAATATATTATACCAATTGTAAATTTAAAATACTCCAACGGATATTTTAAATTTTACAATGGTAATGCCGATGACATATATGCAATCGGTATTAGGTATTTATTTTTTCCATGAATTTTTTAGCATCTACAACATATCGAGTATGTGTTGCAGAGCCAATTTCGCCTTTTTCGTCAAATGCAATAAGTTCAAAAAAAAGCTTTTTTCCATCGGTTTTAATTAGCGTAGATTCGCAATATACAGTCATTCCAACAGGAGTTGCTTTTATATGTTTTGCATTAATTTCTATTCCTAAGGTAATAGCTCCTTCCGGTAAATATTGTTGAATACTTTGTTGCGCTGTTCCTTCCATTAATCCTATCATAGCAGGAGTTGCAAACACTTCTATTAATCCCGACCCATATTGAATAGCGGTATCTTTTATGGATACTTTTATTTCTAGTTTATGTTTTACGTTTTGTGGAATATTAATTTCCATAATTAAAATTAAGCGTTAAATTAACTAATAATTCAAATGAACAGTTTGTTTAATATCTGGATGTAAACTTAATGCTACCGGGCAATTTTTTACAGCATGAGAAATAATTTTTTTATTTTTCTCTGAATAATTATTGGTTTTAGGAAAATGAATATGAATTACAATTTCAGCAACCTTTCTAGGGTTTTCTGACATTATTTTTAATATATCTATTTCTGTTCCTTCAACAGAAAACCCATGTTGTTGACCCGCAACATCCATAATTGTAATCATACATGAAGCTAAAGCGTTAGCCAATAAATCGGTTGGAGAGAAATATTCTCCTTTGCCATGATTATCAACAGGGGCATCGGTAAGTAATTCTACTCCCGATTGTAAATGAATGGATTTTGTTCTAAATCCACCTAATGCGGTCATTTTAATCTTTGTCATAATGTGAAATTATTTTATAAAGAATAAAAATAAAAAAAACCTTCCATATTTTGGAAGGTTTAGTGAAATAAAATTATTCAATTTATTTTTTTTCTTCAGTAGCAGTTTTTGTTTCTTTTGATTTACAACAAGGAGTTGCTTTTGTTTCTGTTGCATTTTTTGTTGCGTGAGTACATGTGGATTTGCAATTAGTTGTACTTTTTGTGTCAGCGTGATTACATTTTCCTTCTTGTTTTGCTTTATCGCATGTTGTTGTTGTAGCACATTTTGCTTTTGTTGTAGTGCTTGTTGATTTGCAACATGGTGAAGTAGTTTCTGAAGAAGCTTTGCTACATGGTTTAACCGTTTCTTTACTTACTTCTGTTGTAGTCGTTGTTTTCGTTGTAGATTCTTGTGCGTTAACAGTAATGGTTGAAAATATAAAAATACTTACCGTCATTATTACTGTTGTTAAAAACATTTTTTTCATAAGATTATAATTTATTAAGTTAGTAACTATTTATCATACAAATATAAGAAATATTTCGGATATTCAATATAAATTATTAGTTAAAAACTGTTAATGAAATGTTTCATGTGTAATTTAAAACGGAAACATTATCTTTGTCGACTAATTCAAATTTTAAATTAATGAGTTCATTAAATAATCAGAAAAATAATTTTATTTCAATTTTTATAATTGGTGCATTATTTTTTATTTTTGGCTTTGTTACCTGGTTAAACGGTACACTGATTCCTTTTCTTAAGATATCTTGTGAGTTAAATAATACACAAGCGTACTTTGTTACATTTGCTTTTTATATTTCTTATTTTGTAATGGCATTGCCATCTTCCTGGGTTTTAAATAAAACAGGGTTTAAAAATGGAATGGCTTTAGGGTTAATTATTATGGCTGTTGGAACTTTGTTCTTTATCCCTGCTGCAAATACCAGAACGTTTGGACTGTTTTTAACCGGTTTATTTATTCAAGGGACAGGTCTTTCTGTTTTGCAAACCGCATCCAATCCTTATATCGCTATTTTAGGCCCATTTGAAAGTGCTGCCAAAAGAATAAGTATAATGGGGATATGTAATAAAGTGGCAGGTGTTATTAGTCCTCTTATTTTGGGTGCTATTGTATTAAAAAATGCAGATAGCATTAAAGAAAAACTTGCAGTATTAACGGATATTTCGGAAAAAGAAATACTCTTAAATGAAATGGCTGCTAAAGTAATTTTTCCGTATATTTTAATGGCAATTGTTTTAATATTATTAGCCATATTTGTTCGGTTCTCTCCTTTACCTAATATAGATACCGATAAAGAAGATAAAAAAGACAATGAATCCGGTTATCATCATAAAAGTATATTCGAATTTCCATATTTATTTTTAGGTTTTATAGCCATATTTTTATATGTAGGAGCTGAAGTTATTGCAGGAGACAGCATCATTCTTTATGGTCAATATCAAGGAATAGAATTAGCTAAAGCAAAAGCATTTACTTCATACACCCTTTTCTTTATGGTTATCGGATATATTTTAGGAATTATTACCATTCCGAAATTTATAAAACAAGAAAATGCGTTGGGTATCTCTGCTATATTAGGACTTTTATTTTC
>DAOLWT010000005.1:2811-24851 GCA_035421345.1 Bacteroidales bacterium | reverse complement strand
CCCGGGCGTGTAAATGTTAATATCGGTGAAAAAAACATTCGAATACTTGGTTAATATATACGATATCTCTTCTTTCATATCGCTTCTTAAGACCGAGATGTCGCCTGATTTTTCTTCAATTTCGATTAAAACCGAATGTGCTTTTTCACTAATATTATCGAGGTTTTTTTTGTTATTTAAATTTCTAATATAATATAAGGTTACTGCTCCTATAACAACAAAAGCAAAAACAAGCATTAACACCATCGACAGCTGAATACGCGATTTAAAGTTTAATTGGATTGTTTTTTTTCGAAACGGAAAATGATAAAAAAACAAAAAAACGAATATAACAATGCCGTAAAAAAGAAAAATATACGAAAATGGGGCTATAACAGACAATACCGTTTCTCTTTTTTTACTTAAAATGATTGTTTCTGACTTATCTACTTTATATATTAAATGAGAATATGCATCCACTTCTTTAAAAATAAATTCTCCTTCTTTTAAATCATTATAAGATGCTTTCAAATTATAATAGTATTTACCGTATTGAAGCATTAGTTCGTTATTCGAATATTTTGCATACGAATAATCATATATTTCTTTATTAATTTTAATATCCTTATTTATTAATAATTCCGGATAACCCTGTTCTTTATCGAAAAATTTCGAATCCATTTCAATAAATAGATTTTTTAACGAACGAGATGAATCCGGATCTAAATAAAATGGAATTTTAGCCAAATAACTATTTCTACCTAATTGATTTTTAATAAAATAGAGGTTTTTATTCATCGTGCTAACCCCATTACGATCAATCATCTCTTGAAAAAAGGCATCACATTCTGTTTTGTAATTATCGGGTTTTACATTTAACATTTGACCCGGTCGGCATACAATTGCAGTTAGGTTATATTTTGACCAATATCCGTTAAAATAATGTTTTTGAAGTTGGTTTATAATTAACGCTTCTTTATTCTCGTTTTCTGAACGAAGTATTTTTTTTATTAATGTATCTTCTATTATTTTTCTTTCCAAATCATTGTACAAATATTCAGCAATTGGGTCCTGTTCAATCGATAATTTAACAGCCAATAATTTTCTTTTTTCTTTTTCTTTTTCTTGGTTATAATTAAAAATAATATAGGTTGAAAACAACGAAAAAATAATAATATAAACTACTGCCGATTGCAGTGTTTGTTTATGTTTATCCTTTTTAAAATAAAAGCCAATGGTTATAAATAAAGCCACTATAAATATTAAATAAACCCAATCTATCCAGTTAACAAAATAGTTTATTAGAAAAAACCCCATAATTGCAATGCTAAAGCAAATTAGTTGCTTTTTAAAATTTTCCTTAAACCCCAATATGTATGCATATTCTATAACGAAAAACAACATGAAGAAAAAAGAAAATAAAAGAAAAGAAATAGTAATTAATCCAATAATACTGTAGAAATCTATTCGAAATAAATTACTTAAATCAAACGTAAGGCTTGAGTTTAGAATTAGGCTTTTTATTATATAAAAGACCCCTGAAAAAAGAAAAAATAGAACAATAAATAAACCGATGAGTATAAAATAGGAATACGCTTTTACTTTTCTTTCTTCCTTTGTTTTATTCGTTCTCCCATATTTAAATAAAATTAAACTAATAAAAAAAATGCTTATAACATGAAGCAAAAGGTCGCCCAAAGAAGGTAAGAATAAAGAACTGGCATAATATGTAGGCGTAAAGGCATCTACCGAATAAATAATTGCAGGAATATTGAATTGAAATAACAAATATCTTATTCCAAGTATTAAAAAAATGCATAAAAACAACCATCTATTTCTATTCTGTACATATTTTTTAACGAACAAAAGTAAAAACGAAATAAAAAAAATATACGATAGGATAAAACTTATAAAAATAATACGTTTATAATTTTCTTTAATAATCTTATTTTTAGCAAAAGCAAATGAACATAATAAATACCCTTCCGATGAAAATATATTATACTCCCCTTCAAATAGCTGCATTTCGCAATTTTGAGGCATCGAAAAATCTGTTTGGTATTCGTTTGTTAAATAATCATTTTGATATTTATATTCACTTTTAATAAGGATTGCTCCTCTTATAAGATAGTCCTTCCATCTTTTTTCTCTCAATTCATACCAGCCATTGCTTAATTTGTATATTTCGGAAATGTATAGGGTATCCACAATAATATCTTCCACCGGTACAACATGAGAAGACCAATATACCACCGAATCGTTTTTAGAAACCACAATAGCCAATTGATGTTCTTTAAATACATCTTCAAAGTAGGTTGAATTATGAATTAACGAATCGGAATTATTTGATTTTAAATCACTTATGACTTTCTCCATTAATTGGTTGAGCAATTTTTCTTTTTTATGGAGAACGTTCGTAAAATGATTTACTAATTGTTGGTAAGCGGGTTCTTGTTTTGCATTTTGGGATAAAAAATAAAATAATCCTGCAAAGACGAGGAATAGTGTTAAAAACAGATATATTTTTTTATTTTTCAAATTTTTTAATCCCTCTTTTATAAAAACTACTTATAAAAGTATAAAAATATTTCTTAAGGTTAGGACTTATTTAAAATTTACAATTAGTATAAGTTCTTTCAGGAATTCTTAACAACATAAATTAAGCTTGAATACGCATGATTTTTGTTATTTGCTTTCATATTAGATCGCATACCGGTAATAAAAGCTTTTAAGAGCTTATTTTTACCCGTTTTATATTTTTCACTTAACATACTCACATAAAATGAATCGAATTTCATTGGAATTATGTCGTGAATTAAAAAATTATGTTTTTCTAATAATTTTTTCATGGTAGCGGGAGTAAAATGGTATAAATGACGAGGTACATCATATGCAGCCCAAAACGCGTTATACGAAGTTGCATCGAACGATTCCATATTAGGAACGGCAATAAATACGACTCCATTATTTTTTAAAATTCTTTTTATTTCGATTAACCTTTTATTTAAATCGTGAACATGTTCTAATACATGCCACATACTTATAACATCTTTGGAATGACTCCCTATTTGATCAATTTCTTCTTCTTTTAATACATTTAATTGATATTGCTTTTGAGAAAATGTTCTCGCATTATCGTTTGGCTCCACCCCTAATGTATCCCAATTGTTTTTTTTAAATAAAAACAATAATTCTCCGCTTCCACATCCAATATCTAGTATTGTTTTACCAGATGAAAAAGCAGAAACTAATTTAAGCTTTTTTTGATGTGTATAATTTCTTATTTTAGTGTAAACCCAATTAATTATTCCTTTATTTGTGCCGGAATGAGATATATAATTAGGAGAATTATAATATTTAGCGATATCATGGTGACTTGGTCGAGGATTTACAAAAACCAGTTCGCAATTTTTACATTTAACTAAATTAAATTTTTCGTTTGTAAGAAAATAATCGTTGACTTCCATAAAGTGGTCAAACATAGTATTTCCGCATATCTTACATTCTTTTTCTATTTCCATTTTTTTATTGTTTCACGTGAAACATTTATCTTCCCAAATAAACCATTAAAACCGAAATATCCGATGGAGAAACTCCACTAATTCGAGAAGCTTGTCCGAGTGTTCTAGGTTTTATTTTTGATAATTTTTCTCTCGCCTCGCTCGATAATGATTTTATTTTATGGTAATCAAAATCTTCGTATAAAATAATTTCTTCTAGCTTATTAATTCGTTCCGCTATTTCTCTTTCTTTCTCTACATATCCTTCGTATTTAATTAGTATTTCCGCTTCTTCCATTATTTCATCGGTCATCTTTTCTTGTTGTTTTAGAAAATTTGATAATGGCATGGAACTTTTAACTAAGTCAATTATGCTAATTTGTGGTCTTAATAATAATTGAACAATTTTTGTTTTTTTGTTAATTTCAGGGGTATCTTTTAAATTAAGCAATTCTTTAATTTCTTCTGGTTCTATTTGTTGTTTTTTAATAAACTGGATAATTTCATTAACCGAATTCTCTTTTTGTTTTAAGTTATTAAACCTTTCTTCTTTTGCTAAACCTATTTCGAATCCAATTGGAGTTAATCTAACATCGGCATTATCTTGTCGCAACATTATTCTATATTCTGCTCTCGAAGTAAACATTCGATAAGGTTCTTTGGTCCCTTTGGTAACTAAATCATCTATTAAAACGCCAATATAGGCTTCATTTCTTTTTAAAATAATTTCTTTTTTATCGTTGATTTTTTGATAGGCATTAATTCCTGCCATTAATCCTTGTGCGGCGGCTTCTTCGTATCCGGTTGTTCCATTTATTTGTCCAGCAAAAAACAAGTTTTCTATTATTTTGGTTTCTAAGTTATGTTTTATTTGTATTGGTGGAAAATAATCATATTCTATAGCATATCCTGGTTTAAGGATTTTTGCTTTTTCGAATCCGGGTACATTTTTTAATGCGCTATATTGAATATCCTCAGGTAAAGAAGAAGAAAATCCGTTTATATAATATTCTATGGTATCCCACCCTTCTGGTTCAACAAAAAGCTGATGACTATTTTTATCGGAAAAGCGTTCTATTTTATCTTCTATAGAAGGACAATATCGTGGGCCAGTCCCTTTAATTCGTCCGGTAAATAAGGGTGATTTATCAAATCCTGTTTTTAATATATCGTGTACTATTTCATTGGTATAGGTTAAAAAACAACTTTTTTGTTGTTTTAATAATGGAGTATTGGTAAAGGAAAATTTTTGGGGAAACTCATCTCCTTTTTGTTCAATCATTTTAGAGAAATCAATTGTTCTTCCATCAACTCTTACCGGAGTTCCTGTTTTCATTCTTTCGGATTCAAATCCTATTTTATTTAAGGATGCCGTTAATCCGACTGCTGCGGATTCGCCATACCTTCCGGATGAAAAACTTTTATCGCCAATATGTATAACTCCATTTAAAAAAGTACCATTGGTTAAAATAATTGCTTTTGCTTTAATTTCTATTCCCAATGATGTTTTAATTCCAACCACTTTTTCTTTTTCAACCAAAACAGAAACAACCATATCTTGCCAAAAATCGAGATTTTTAAGCTGTTCTAATTTTTGTTTCCAAGTAGCGGAAAAAAGCATTCGATCGCTTTGTGCACGAGGGCTCCACATAGCCGGACCTTTTGATTTATTTAGCATTCGGAATTGAATCATTGTTTTGTCTGTTATAATTCCTGACATACCTCCTAATGCATCAATTTCTCGTACTATTTGTCCTTTTGCTATTCCCCCCATGGACGGATTGCATGACATTTGAGCCATTGTTGTTAAATTCATGGTTATAAGCAAAACCGATGAACCTAAGTGAGCAGCAGCAGCAGCGGCTTCACACCCGGCATGTCCTGCCCCTACAACAATTATATCGTACTTA
Organism: Bacteroidales bacterium; assembly: GCA_035421345.1. Taxonomy (GTDB): domain Bacteria; phylum Bacteroidota; class Bacteroidia; order Bacteroidales; family CG2-30-32-10; genus DAOLWT01. The sequence continues at coordinate 19,462 of DAOLWT010000005.1, read as the reverse complement.
TTAAACATAGGCTATGTTTCACGTGAAACATTGTTATTTTTTAAAAAATAAATTTAAGCATTCTTGTTCTTTAGCTCTCATAACAAGCTTTTCAGAATTATTCTTATCTGCAAAGCCCATTAAATGAAGGACTCCATGACATATAACTCTAAGAAGCTCGTTTTTAAAGGGTGTTTTATACTTTATCGCATTCTCTTGAACTCTTTCAATGCTTATAAAAATATCTCCGTTTATCATATTTCCCTCAACATAATCAAACGTAATTATATCTGTTAGTGTTTTATGATTTAAATATTTTTGGTTTAAATCAGCCAAATAAGCGTCATCACAAAAAATATATGTTATGTTTCCTGTTTTATTGGATGATTTTTGAATGATTTTAGTTAACCATGCTGTAATCATTTTTTTTTCTTTTAATCTGAATGAGCAATTTTCAGAAAAAAAGTTTATCCCGGAATACATGGAAGAAAATATAGATTAAGAAAGCTCGTTTAAGTCGGTTGAAGATGTTTTTTTAACACCCATTCCTGAATATTTTTTAAGCTGTTGTATTCTTTCAATGGCCATTTCACTATTAATGCTAGCAATTTTAAAAATAATTTCAACTTCGTTCCCTTTTCCTAAAAAATTAACTTCATCTGCTAACGATTTAATTAGAAATATACCACGCCCTTTGGTTTCCTCTTCTTTGGTATTTATATCGGTTGGATCTGGAATTGTATTGGCATTAAAGCCAGCACCTTCATCTTTAACGACAAAAGAAAGTCCTTCGTTTTTTGTTGTAAATGTAATTATTACTTTTTTGGAGGAATTATTTGCATTCCCATGTTTTATGGCATTCTCTACTGCTTCTGTGAGCGCAACGATTATATTGCCAAAATATGTATTATTAATATTAAACTCATCGCATATCTCTTCTACAAACTTTTCTACCTGATACATTTGATCAAGTAAAGAAGGGATGATAAGTTGTATTTTATTTGAAATCATAAATTTCTCCTATTCCTCAAAAGTACAAAAATATTCATTTACTTTGTTTTTATAAAAATATTTTAATGAAGGAGGAACTGTTTTTAATAATTCCACTTCTTTTATTTTTATACTCTTATACTCTAAAAATAAAGAAGGGTTACTAAAATTTTCATTTTTTGCTTCGTTTGACTCTCTTTTCTCAGATAAGTCTCTTTCTTTCTCTGCTTTTTCTGATTCAAGCAAACGGGTTAAAATATCTTTTTGCCTCTTAATAGTCTCATTATTAATTATTTTGTTCACCAAGTCCGATTCTGTTTTTTCCATTTCTTTTTGTAGTGCATTTAAACTTCCGGTATTGTGATTGCCTTCTTTTTTTAATTCATCGGCGAGTTCTTGTAATTGCTTACGTATCGCTTCTTGTTGAGCTGCTAATTTTGCCAATTGTTCACTCATCGATTTTTGTCCCGATTCTCCATTCGGATCTTTCCCGTTTTTTAAGCCTTCCAATTGTTTATTCAGCATTTCTTGCATTTCTTTCAATGATTTAAAAGAAGGTTTTCCACTTCCCGGCTTCTGGTTACTTCCCGGTTTTGAACAACTTCCGCTTCCGCTTTTATTAGACATCATTTGTTGTTGCATGTCGCTTAATGTTTCTGAAAGCATTAACGCTAATGTATTAATAGATGACATAGCGGCTTGTTGTTTTATTTTTCCTGACGAAGGAGTCCTCGCATTTAAAAATTCCATCGCTTTTGTCATATTATCGTTTATTTTGCTTATTTCCATATTTACAAACGATTCTATTTGTATTTGCCGTTTACTCAATGCCGTAAGCGAATCTTCTATCATCTGAACATCTTCCATTAACTTCTTTTGATCTTTAATTAAGTCTACATATTTCGGATCTGTAACTTTCGTTTCCGATACATGGTTCATTATTTCTTCTTGATCGAATGATGCTTTAACTAGGTTTTCTAAAATTTCACGTAATGTATTAATATCTTCTCCCATTTTTTCTTTTTCTATCTCCTTCTGCATTTCTTCATATTTTTGGGATAATTCCTTCATTTTAGCGGCCGCATTTATTTGCGACTGAGCTGCTTTTTTATTTTTATTTTCGTTTAAGCTGTTCGAACTATTTTGCATTTCTTGTTCTATATTTTTTTCTTCCGTATCCGTATTTTCGAGCTTATTCGGGTTTTCTAATGCTTCATTTATTTTAGTTAAACTATCTAATTCCTTTCTAATTTCTTTAAAATCGTTCGATAATTCATCTTGTTCTTTTTTAAGGGCTTCGTTTTTATCTGTTTTTGCTTCTTGTGTTTTTTCCGAAAGCTTTTCTTGTTTTTCCGACAATTTATCTAATTTATTTATCATGTCGTTCATTTTCTTTTCAAACTCTAGTTGTTTAAATAATTCCAAATTGCGGTCGAGTTGTTTTTCCAAATCTTTGGTTGAAAGCTTCATTTTATCGAGCATTTCATTCACTTTATTTTTATCCAACTTATCGAGCATCTCCTCTATTTTTTTAAACAACTCTTTCATTTCATCCGTCATTAACTCATTAAAAAGTTTATTTAATTCTTCTTGTTTTTTTAATAGCGCCTCATTTTCTTCTTTATATTTTCCTTCTAAACTGCTTTTTGTTTCATTTTCTTTTTGAATAAGTGCTATTTTATCTTGCAGGGCTTTTCTCGATTCTAAGACTTCTTGTAACTGCTTTTTTTCTTGCCAGGATAAGGTTTTTTTATCGGTGAGATTTTTGTTTAATTTTTCTATTTCTTTTTGTAGTTTTTTTGCTTGTGTTATTGATTCTGTCAATTCATTTTTAATTTGCTCGTTCGATTCTGTTGTTTTATTTTCTATCTCTTCCAAAGAAGGAACCTTATATATCATTTGTTGTGAGCGAGTTACTTTACTCCCATGAATGGCATCATTATCCCATATTTCAAAATAATAGCTTATTTCGGTGCCTGGTTCGTTTGAAATTTCATTAAAATCGGTCATATAGTAAAACTCCTGTTGCGAAAGAGCCGGATTCATTGAAATCGTTTTCATTACAATTCTTCCCGAATCGCTTGCTGTTTCATGTATACGGTAATTAAATGTTAATTTTGAAAAGCCATAATCGTCTTTAATCATGCCTTTAAAATATTGTTTCTCGAAATCGACTGTATCGGAGAATTCATGTATTTTAATAGTAGGATAAGCATCGGGAATAACCTGAATGGAGTAGGATAAAGAATCTTTATTTTCCATAAACCGATTAAGCGGAATAATGCTATATTGCTGTGAATTTTTTAATATGGAGGTATAAATAAATTGATTTTCGGATTCCGATTTTATATTTATTTTTTTCTCTGGAAATGATATTCTTATTTCTTCAGCATCTTTTGTTCTGAACTCCCATTTTATTTGTGTTCCTTCTGGAATAACTAAATCGCCCGTATTTGAAATTTTCTCCTCTTTTTTTTGAATATACGATGGATAGGTTAAATACATATCGAAATCAATAACCATCGGCATTGGAAGAACAATAATTTCATATTCTTTGGAATAAAAAGGTTCGGCTTTTAATTTGAATTTTGTATTTTTTTGAATATTTTTAAAAACATATTGAAAAAGAACCGTATTTTCTTTATTAAGCTGATATTCTATCCCCTCCGATTCAATAAAAATATTTTCAGGTACTTCATCCCCTGTTATTTTAACTTCCAGTAAAAAATCTTCTTGTTGAACTGCACGAAGCGATTTATTAAGAATTACAAATTGAAAAGGGGCTTCTCGTTCAAAAAAAGTAGCATGATGAAGAAGGCGATTTGTTGGGGCTGTTAGTAGCGTAGGGGATGCTGTTATAAAAAAAACGAGCATCAGAAACGGGATAAAAACAAACTTTAAATATTTCTTATTTTTTTTAAAATCGATTGCAATATGAAATGGGATAGGTTGAAGTAATGCTATTTTTTGATTAATACCGGCTTCAATTAAGTTAGAATTTTCTTTATTTAAATCGGCCATTTGTTTTAATTGCAGGGTGTTTAGTAGTTTATCTTTTACCTCTCCAAAATGGGCTCCAATTATTTGAGCAGCTTGTTCGTGCGAAATAATCTTTCCGATGCGATATAGTTTTAATAATGGCTTTATGAAAAAAAGTACCAGAATTGCGGTATTCGTTATAATAAATAAGTAGAATAGGAGGGAGCGAATTATTACTCCAAAATGGCCTAAATATTCCAGTATAACGATTAATATATAAAATATGAATATTGATGCCAGCGAATAAATAGCACCTCTTATAAGCAAATTTTTATAATATTTCCTTATAAACTCATCGAGTTTTTGAACTAATATTTGATAACTATCCGGCAATTATATACTTATTAAAACAATATGATACAAATATAAAGAATTACATGCTTCATTATTTGTACCTTTACAAAAATTAACACTATTTATGAATAGAAAAAAAAAGGCAAAACCTATCCAAAATCAACTGGTAAATGATATTCTAGCCTTATTTGCCGAAAACCCATCCCAATCGTTTAATTACAAACAAATTTCTGCTAAGTTATTCGCAAACGATAAATCAAACAATCAGCTATTAACCATTTTATTAGCCGATTTAGTAGCGAGAGACGCATTGAAAGAAGTAAAAAAAGGGAAGTTTCAAATTAATCCCTCTTTGGTTAAATTCCACCATACAAAATCATATGTTACCGGGAAAATTGATATGAAATCGACCGGAAAAGCATATTTAATATCGGCCGATCTTGCCGACGATGTACTTATAATGCCGAACAACACGAATAGAGCATTAAATGGAGATCTTGTTAAAGTATTTATTTTTCCGCAACGGAAAAATAGAAAAACCGAAGGAGAAGTAATTGAAATAATTGAACGGGCTAAAACAAAATTTGTCGGAATTTTACAATTATCGGAGCGATTTGCTTTTGTAGTGCCCGACAACACAAGTATGCCGGTAGATATTTTTATTCCCAAAGAAAATCTAAATAAAGCCAAAAATAACGAAAAAGTATTGGTAGAAATAACCGACTGGCCTAAAAATGCGAAAAATCCTTTTGGTAATATTGTTCACGTATTAGGAAAACCCGGAGATAACAATGTTGAGATGAACTCTATTTTGGCTGAATTTGGCTTTCCTTTATCTTTCCCCAAAGGAGTTGAGAAAGCAGCCGAACAAATGCTAAACACCATTCCGAATGAAGAAATAAGCAAGCGAAGAGATTTTCGAGATACTATAACATTTACAATCGACCCGGAAGATGCGAAAGATTTTGATGATGCTCTTTCTATCTCTTTTCTTCCAAATGGAAATTACGAGGTAGGGGTTCATATTGCCGATGTTGCCTATTATGTTACCCAAGGCGATTTAATTGATCAAGAAGCATACGAACGAGGAACATCAATATACCTTGTTGATAGAGTTATTCCCATGCTTCCAGAGCATTTATCCAATGGATTATGCTCGCTATCTCCCCATACCGATAAATTGTGTTTTTCTGCTGTTTTCGAATTAAATGAAAAAGCAGAAATAATAAACCAATGGTTTGGAAAAACCATTATAAATTCGAACAGGCGTTTTAATTATGAAGAAGCCCAAAATATAATAGAAACGGGCGAAGGAGATTATGCGAAAGAGATGTTAAAACTAAATGAATTGGCATTGTTCCTTCGCGAAGAGCGCTTTAAAAATGGCTCTATTGCTTTTGAAACAACCGAAGTAAAATTTAAACTAGACGATAAAGGGAAACCTATTAGTGTTTATGTAAAAGAATATAAAGATTCGAATAAATTAATTGAAGATTTTATGTTGCTCGCCAATCGGAAAGTGGCCGCATTTATTGGCAAAAAACAAGATGCGAATGCTATAAAAACTTTTGTATATAGAGTGCATGATGAACCGAACCCTGAAAAATTAAATACCTTTAATGAGTTTGTAGGTAAATTGGGGTATAAGATGAAAATTAATAATCGGAAAAATGTAATTGATTCGCTTAATAAATTACTCCATGATGTTACCGGAAAAGGGGAGCAAAATATGATTGAAAATTTAGCCATCCGCACCATGGCTAAAGCATATTATACAACCAATAATATTGGGCATTACGGACTTTCGTTCGACTTCTACACTCACTTTACTTCTCCTATTCGTCGTTATCCCGATTTAATGGTACATCGTTTATTATTTTCTTATTTAAATAATGGCAGCTCTGCTAATAAAACGGAGTATGAAGAAAAATGCAAGCATGCATCCAATATGGAAAAACTAGCATCCGATGCAGAAAGAGCTTCTATAAAATATAAACAAGTTGAATTTTTAATAGATAAAATTGGTCAAACGTTTGATGGGGTTATTTCCGGCGTAAGTAAATGGGGTATTTTTGTTGAAATAAAAGATAATAAATGCGAAGGAATGATTTCTTTACGCGATATGCAAGATGATTTTTATTATTTAGATGAAGAAAATTATTGTGTTATTGGACAGCGAAATGGCACTAAATATAAGCTTGGCGACGAATTAAAGATTAAAGTTAAAAGAGCAAATTTATCGAGAAAGCAATTAGATTTTGAAATGATTTACGAATAATACCGATTTAATCTTATAAAATAAAAAACCCGATATACTTATAAAAAGTTATCGGGTTTTTTAAAGTAAAAAAAGTCTTACTTAACAGATTTTGCTAAAGCAGCACCTGGTTTGAATTTTGCAACTTTTTTAGCAGCAATTTTAATTGGTTTTCCGGTTTGTGGGTTACGTCCGGTTCTTGCAGCTCTTTTTGCGATTGAGAATGAGCCGAAACCTACTAAAATAACGCCTTCACCTTTTTTTAGTGATTTGCTGATAGCTGTAATAGTAGCATCTAATGCTCTTCCGCTATCTACTTTGCTTAATTTTGCTTCTTTAGCAATTGCATCAATTAATTCTGCTTTGTTCATTGTTTCTAAGTTTAGGTTTATTGAACATTTAATTTTAATACGAACAAATATAATAATAAAATTGATGATTGCTACCCCTTAGCTAAAAAAAAATCTATTTTCTTCGTTTGCCACATGCCTCTTTTCAGCTTTTTAAAAATGGCAAGGTGATGTAATTTAAATTTTTTATTTTATTAAAACCCTTTATTCATGGCCTTTTCAAAAGATTTAATATGCTAATTTTGCTCTTAATATGCATGAACAGACGTGCTTAAATTTGTTAAATACTTGTTAATAAAAATTTTTGTTATTTTTTTTAAAACTTCTCTTTTTTTAAAACTTCTCTTTATTAATGGCTTCAGCGGCTTTATGCTAATTGCAATTTTTATACCGATTGAATAAAGTTTATTCTATTCAACAAAAAAACCGCCTCAATACATTAGATTGAGGCGGTTTTAAAAAATATTATTTATTATTAAATGAGGTTTAACCTACCAAATAATTCTTTTCTATAAAGTCCTCCAATAGGAATAACTTTCATTTTTCCTTCAATAACTAAATCGGGGTATTTTATCGAAAATATTTTATCGAGGCGAACAATAAACGACCGATGTACTCTAACAAATTCCTTTGCTGGAAGAATACGTATCATTTCTTTCATTGTTGTATGCGTGGTATAGATGTTATCGGATGTATTAATTACAACATAATCCTTGAGTGCTTCTACAAAGAAAATATCTTCAAATTTAATTTTATTTAAGCGATAATCGGCTCTTACAAATATACTATCTTTAGATTCTTTATTTTCTACAATAGAATGATAAAGATCTCTTTCTTTCTTCACTTGAGAATCTTTTTCATGCTTATAAATAGCCATTTCTATGGTAGTCTGTAATTCTTTTTCTTTAAATGGTTTAATTATATACCCATAAGGTTCGGCCATTTTCGCTTTCCCAAGGGTATTATCATCTGCATATGCGGTAAGAAAAATAACAGGAATTCCAAGTCGTTCACGAATTGAATTAGCTGCTTCTATTCCGGTAATTTCTCCTTTAAGCATAATATCCATTAATACTAAATCCGGACGTGATTGTTCCGCTTCTTCTATTGCCTTTTCTCCTGATGCAACAACTGTTGGAACAACATAGCCTAATTTTTTCAAACTATTTTGAATATCTTTAGCAACGATACTTTCATCTTCAACGACTAAAATTTTTAATTTTACCATAATTTTAGTTTTTTTATAGATTAAACTCAAAAATAACTATTTTTTTCTTATTACCTAATTTTTTTATTAAAAAATTTATTTACTCCTCCGAATCATCTGTTGGAGGTTTAATTTTAATACCATCGTATTTTATCTCTATTCCGTTTTTATACGAAGTAACTAAGAAAATAGTTCCATCGTAATTAAAGCGAGTCCATTCTCCTTCACGTTTACCCATAATATAAACGCCTTCTTCTTTGATTTTCCCATTATCCCAATAATAAGTGTGTTTTCCATCGGGATTATCATCTAAAAAACTTCCTTTAAAGAATAAATTTCCATTATCGTACCAATATTTCCATTCTCCTGTTCTTGCACCTTCTTTGTACTCGCCTTCCATTTTAATATCCCCTGTATTATAGGTCCACAAGCCTTCTTCGAGTCCATCTACATATTCACCATACGTAATAACAGTACCCGAATCGGAATATTCGGTAAGAAACCCATTTTCTATTCCATTTATATATGTTTCTTTTCTAAGTATTTGTTCATTCTTGTAATACCAAACCCAGTCCCCATGAGGTTTTTCTCCTTTTACGTAAAGTCCTTTTTGTTCCATTTTTCCATTTTCATACCAAAATTTCCATGCGCCAATTTTTAATCCATTTTCATATTTTCCATTTGCTTTTAGTTCTCCGGTTTCATAATATTCTTTCCATTCCCCTTGTTTTAACCCGGCTGCATCTATAATTCCTTCTCCTATTATATTTCCTCCTTTATAAATATGAGCATTAATTATTTCTCCTTTTTCTGAAAATTCTCTGGTTACTCCTTCGGCTATTTCATTTTTAAAACTTCCAATTTTTTTAATTTGTCCACTTGGATAATATTCTCTTTTTAAATCTAATTTTGATACTTCTACGGCATCTGTTTGTAATATTCCATTCACATATTTCACAACACTAAGCAGATTACCATCTTTATCATATTCTTTAAAATATCCATTTTTAATTCCAGCTGAGTAATTGCTTTCTGATTGAATGTTTCCATTCGGATGAAATGTTACCCATTTTCCCTGCATTAAGCTATCATACGTATATCTATTCACCCTTTCTTTACTTATTAAATATCCTTTTTTATACTCCATAAGTGTTATTACATTCCCTTTTTTATCGTATTCCTTCGCAATTCCTTGTTCTTTGCCTGCTACAAAATTGATAGACTGTCTTAATACCCCATTTTCATAATAAATTGATGTAAACCCTTGTTTTATATCATTTATAAAATTTTCTTTAATTATTTCACCTTCTGTATAGCTTGTTTTTATTCCGTTTTTCTTCCCGTTTTTATAGGAGATTTCTAAAAATAATTTATTTTCATCATTATAAAATTTCCAGATACTGTCTAATTCATAATTTTTTCTATTTCCTTCACTTTTAATTTTTCCATTTTCATAATATGTTTTCCAATAACCATCGGGTTTCCCATTACGAATAAACCCTTCGCTCGATTTATTTCCGTTTTCATAATTATAAAATGTATAAACGAATTTACTCGTATCATTTATGACTTGTGCGTTAGAAACAATACAAAAGAGAAGAAATAAAAATGTAATATATTTTTTCATTAAAAAGTTAAATATAACAAACATAAAACTAAGTCCCTATTTATTTTTCAGATAATTTTAACATTTTTAGTAATGGTACTTTTGCTTTTTCAATTAATTCGTTCGCCAATTTTATTTCAGGAGCTTCATTTTCCATACAAAGATATAGTTTTTCAATCGTATTTTTTTTCATATGTTCACAATCATTGCAAGCACATGTTTCATCTTTAGGCACAATTATATATTCTTTATCGGGTCTTTCTTTTTTCATTTGATGTATAATTCCTGTTTCCGTTGCTACAATAAATTTTTTTGACTCGTTATTTTTAATAAAATTAAGCAAAGCGGTAGTTGATCCAATATAATCGGCTAATTCAAGAATAAGTGATTTACATTCAGGATGTGCTATTAGCTTAGCATCGGGGTTTTCTAATTTTAACTGAATAATTTTTTGAGTAGATATTAAATCATGTACTTCACAGCTACCATCCCATAATACCATATTTCTTTTGGTAATTGTATTAATATAATTTCCAAGGTTTTTATCGGGTGCAAAAATTATTTTTTCGTCATTATTAAAACTATTCACCATATTTACCGCATTACTCGATGTGCAAATTAAATCGGATAATGCTTTAATTTCGGCTGAACAATTTATATATGAAATTACTTTATATCCTGGATATTTTTTAATAAATGTTTCAAATTCTAATGGTTTACACGAATCTGCTAAAGAACAACCGGCACTTAAATCGGGAATAATCACTTTTTTAGTAGGATTTAAAATTTTTGCTGTTTCAGCCATAAAATGAACACCGGCAAAAATAATCATATCCGCCTTCGTTTTTTGGGCCATTTGTGCTAAATATAAACTATCTCCAATATAATCGGCTATATCTTGTATTTCCGGAATTTGATAATAATGAGCTAATATAGTTGCATTTTTTTTCTTTTTTAATGAATTAATCTCATTTAAATATTTCGTCGTTTCTTTCATCTTTAAAATTTATTTAAACTATAATAAATATATATATATTATTATTTTAAAAATTATTATTATTATTCTATTTACCGTGAATTATGTTAAAAAATAAAAAAATTAAATTTGCTTATTTAGTATAAATGATTTGTTTAACAATTTATGAACATGTTTTGTTTGTATATAATGTTTATTTTTAATTGTATAAAAAATTTTAAACAAGATGTTAATAATAATTTTAGTTTGCAATTTTTTTATCAAACACGTAAAATATTTTGTTAAAAATATGTTTAATTTTCTAAATAAAAACAATAAAATAAGTTTGTTTTTAAATACTAAAATGATAATGAAATGTTTTTTAATACAAGGATGAATAAATAAGTTATTATTTTGTAACAAATTTAAAGACTTATTCACAAAGAAAGTGTTAAAAAAATATAATACATTAAATATGAAATAGTTTTAACGCATATATTGCAGGAATAGATATGTTATTATTTTTTTAAATGAATTAATTATGAATTAGGTAGTACTATAATTGGTAAATCTATCTACTTTTGTTAAAATAAAAATTTATCAACAATGACTTTAAATGTAAAAGAATTTATTATTGGATGCGACCATGCCGGATTTGAATTGAAAACGTACTTAAAAACGTATTATGAATCACTCGGGTTTCAAATTAAAGATGTTGGAACATATTCGTTAGAGAGTGTAGATTATCCAGATTTTGCACATCCTGTGGCATTAGGAGTTGAAAAGGGAAAATATAAAATAGGTATTTTGGTATGTGGTAGCGGAAATGGAGTATGTATAACGGCCAATAAACACGAAGGTGTTAGAGCCGCTTTATGTTGGAATAATGAAATATCGGAATTAGCTCGAAAACACAACAATGCAAATATTGTATGTTTGCCAGCTCGATTTATTAATTCGCAAGAAGCCATAGATATTGTAAATACGTTCCTTAATACCTCTTTTGAAGGGGGAAGGCACGAAAACAGAATTAAGAAAATACCTTTATAATAAAATATTTTGTGTTATATTAATAATAAGGATATAATTAAATGTTAAGCACACATCAGGAATTTCTAAAAGCAAGCGAATTAAAAGCGTTTGATAATAAACACAGAGAAATAATTAATCATAATATCAATAAATACGATATTGCGGTTGAAAAAGGAAAAATGCAATATGCAAATATAAATCTTGCAAAAGAAAGAGCTGCACATATAAAACATAAAACAATAGAAGATTTAGATAAATATTTAGTAGAATTTGAGGCTAATTTTATTACTCGAGGCGGAAAAGTTATTTGGGCCGAAACGCAAGAAGATGCGATTAAAGAGATTCTTCAAATTATGCAAAAGGGAGATGTCCGTAAAGTGGTTAAATCAAAATCTATGATTACGGAAGAAATAGCACTTAACGAACGTCTTCAGAATAAAAAAATAGAAGTAACAGAAACAGATTTAGGCGAATTTTTTGTACAAATAACAGGAGAAAAACCATATCATATTATTACCCCTGTTATGCATAAATCAAAAGAAGATGTGGCTTTGGTATTTAATGAAAAATATGGTTTGTCGAAAGAAGCAAAGCCGGAAGAAATTGCCCAATTTGTTCGTCATTTATTAAGAGAAAAATTTATATCTGCCGATGTTGGAATAACCGGAGCTAATTTTTTAATTGCCGATATAGGAGGGCTTGCAATAACCGAAAATGAAGGAAACGCATTAATGGGGGTTTCATTCCCAAACGTTATAATTGCTATTGCTGGAATAGATAAAATGATTCCCTCTTTTAAAGATTTGGATTTATATTGGCCTTTACTTGCTACACATGGTACTGGACAAAAAATGACAAGCTATAACACCATATTAACAGGCCCGCGACAGGAGAATGAAACCGATGGACCGCTGGAAATGTATGTGGTTATAATAGATAATAATCGTTCCAATGTATTAAATCAAGTTAATCAGCGCAGGGCGTTATCATGTATTAAATGCGGTGCATGTTTAAATGCTTGTCCTATTTATAAAAACATAGGTGGCCATGCATATGGTACCGTATATAGCGGACCTATTGGCGCTGTTATTACTCCTTTTTTAAAAGACATTGAGTCGTACAAGCATTTAAGCGAAGCTTCAACCTTATGTGGAAAATGCACAGAGGTATGTCCGGTTAAAATAAATTTACATAAACAACTTTTATATAATAGAAGGGATTTTGTTAAAGCGGGCTTCGTTTCCAAGAATGAAAAATTTGTGATGTATTTATGGAAAAAAGCGATGTTAAATCGATGGATATTGGAGAAAGCAAGTATTAAAACAAAAAATTTTCTTTTACGGAAATATGTTGCGAAACAGTGGGGAAAAAGAAGATTTTTGCCACTTATAACATCTAAAAGTTTTAATACATTGTGGAAAGAACAAAGAGGAATTAAAAAGTAAGTAAATTATAAAAAATGGATATTTTATTTATTCAAACTGGCGGTACTATTGATAAAGATTATCCTAGATTTGTTAAAGGATATGCTTTCGAAATTAGCGAATCGGCCGTTGAACGAATAATAAAAAAAATAAACCCTTTGTTTCGCTATCAAATTATTTCGTATATTAAAAAAGACAGCTTAGATATTACGATTAAAGATAGAAAAGGACTTCTAGATTTATGTCAACAGGAGAAAATAAAAAAAATAATTATTACGCATGGCACCGATACCATGATTGAAACAGCGAAAAGCCTTCAAAAAATTAAAAATAAAACGATTATTTTAACAGGTGCTTTTCTGCCTGAAAAATTTAAAGATTCTGATGCCGAATTTAATTTAGGGTGTGCTATTGGTGCTATCTGTCACGCTTCGGAAGGTGTTTATATTGCAATGAATGGAATCGTAGAAAGGGTTGAAAATGTAAAAAGAAATTTAAAAACGGGGCAGTTTATATGCAAATAAAGGAAATATTAAAAAAATAAGATTAATATTGTAAATAGGCATAAGTATAATACGAAAATAAAATGGAAGATAAAAAGAAATTAAAATATAAAAAAGACCGCTACGACAAGGGTTCATCTGAGAAACGCACAGTAAAACCGCTTAAGGAAGGAAAACGAATTATAAAGAAAATAGAAAAAAACGATGACGGACTTATCCGCTTAAATAAATATATTGCTGGATCTGGTGTTTGTTCTCGCAGGGAGGCCGATAGATTAATAGAAAGCGGAGCCGTATCGGTTAATGGTAAAATTGTTACCCAGCTAGGCACCAAAATTTCTTCGGACGATAGCGTACAATTTGGAGGAGAAACACTCCGAAAAGAAAAATTAGCGTATTTATTATTAAATAAACCGAAAGATTATATAACAACTACCGATGATCCTGAAAATAGAAGAACGGTAATGGCCTTGATTGCGAATGCATGCAAAGAAAGAATATATCCGGTAGGAAGACTAGATAGAGCGACCACCGGATTGCTTTTATTTACAAACGACGGGGAGCTTGCAAAAAAATTAATGCATCCTCGATATGGAGTAAAAAAAATCTACCACGTTGAGCTGGATAAAGGATTATCAAAAGTAGATATGGATAAAATAATACAAGGAGTTGAATTAGAAGATGGCGTGGCTCAAGTAGACGAAATAGCCTACGACGAAGGGGGAAAAGATAAAAAATGCATAGGTATTGAAATTCATTTGGGAAAAAACAGAATTGTAAGAAGAATTTTCGAAAGTTTAGGGTATAATGTATTAAAACTAGATAGAGTGTATTATGCCGGACTTACTAAAAAAGACTTACCACGCGGAAGATGGCGCTTTTTAACGAGCATGGAAATAAGCATGCTTAAAATGAGTACCTAATAAATTAATATAAAAATATAATAAGTTAAATTTTTTTCGTTCTTATAAGAATGGAAGAACATAAAAAAGAAAAAAAGAAATTAAAAAAATGGGAGAAAATTAAGAAAATACTTTTAATTTTTTTCTTGTTTTTTATGTTCCTTTTCGGCGCTTTATTTTCTGTTTTTTATTTTTATAAAGATACCGTTAAAACAATTATTGTAAACCAAATTAATAAACAACTCTCTACCGAAATACAAGTTAACAATATTACGCTCTCGTTTTTTCAACGCTTTCCAAATATTTCGCTTACCTTATCGGAAGTTATTGCAAAAGATGCGATAACTTCAACGAATAAAGGGAATTTATTAAAAGCAGAAAATGTATATCTGCAGTTTAGTATATTAGACCTGCTTACGCGTAAATATGAAATAAAAAAAATAGAAGCTAAAAACGGATTAATAAACCTTGTAATATATAACGATGGGAGCGATAATTATCATTTTTGGAAATCCGATACAGCCACTAGTAACGAATCTATCGCATTTAACTTAAAAAAGGTTATTCTTACAAATATAGCTATTCAATATGTTAATTATTCATCCACGCAACATTATTCGGGTATTGCCAAGAAAGTAGAATTAAAAGGACAGTTTAAAAGTACCAATTACGACTTGTCGGTGAATGGACATTTTTTTATAAATTTTCTAAATATATCCGGTATCACTTATTTTCCTGCAAGCGAATCAATCGTAGATATGATTTTATATGTAGATCAGAAAACAAACACCTATGTTTTTAAAAAAGGAGAAATTAATTTTGGGAATTTAAAATTTGAAACAACCGGAAATGTTATTTATTCCGATAATATACAAACATTAAATTTAACAATTAAAGGCTCCGACCTCCAGTTGCAGTCATTTATATCACAAATACCAACAAATTACCGAAGTTATTTTGAAGAGTATAAGGCAGAAGGGGAAATTTATTTTACTGCTCTTATCAATGGTTCATATCGAGGGAATGACCTGCCTATAGTTAAAATAGATTTTGGAATAAACGATGCGAAAATCACCCATTATAAAACAAAAATTGCATTAACGGGTGTTTCTTTTTTAGGTACATATACCAATGGAATCGCTAAAAATTTAAAAAGCTCGGTTTTAAAAATTAACAATTTTAAATCCGGTTTAAAGTCGGGGCGTATTTGGGGAAGCTTTTCTATGAGCAATTTTATACAACCCGAAGTAGAATTAAAATTAAATTCCAAAATAAAAATAGATGATTTAATGGAATTTATAAAACTAGATACCCTTGATTATGCCCATGGGAGCATGGAGATGGATGTAGTTTTTAAAGGTAAAATTAAAGATGGAAATAAACTTAGCGTAAACGATTTTATAGAAAGCAAAACAGCAGGGAGTGTTATTATTAAAGAAGTTGATTTTGCTTTTAAAAAAGATGTACGCAAATATAAAAATATAAATGCCGATTTAGAATTTAATAATAATGATTTAATAATAAACAAAATAACCGGAAATATGGCAGCAAGCGATTTCACATTTTCGGGAAATATAAAAAATGTATTATCCTATTTATTTATTAAAAATCAAAAGTTGCAAATAAACGGGAAACTTTCGGCTCTAAATATAAAGTTGGATGAGCTCATGCAAAGTAATAATACTTCTATCGACTCCTCCTATAATACGAATATCCCCGAAGATTTAGAAATAAAAATGGGAATCGAAATTAATAAATTTAGTTTTAATAAATTTATGGCAAGTAATATAACCGGAAATGTGGTTTTAAAAAATAAACAAATCCTCATAAGTCCGCTTTCTTTTCAATCTATGGATGGAACAATAGATGGGCTTGTTATTATTGATGGAAATAAAGAATCAAAGCTATTAATAAGTTGCGAGGCTAAAATAAAACAAGTGGATATAAAGAAATTATTTTATCAATTTGATAATTTCGGACAAAACAGTATGAAAGATGAAAATATAAAGGGAAAAGTTACTTCTACTGTGCAGTTTGCCGGTGCGTGGAACAACAATCTTGAACCAGATTTAGATAAAATTTATGCTGTCGCTGATATTAAAATTGAAAATGG
>DAOLWT010000005.1:0-2711 GCA_035421345.1 Bacteroidales bacterium | reverse complement strand
GCTCAAAAAGCAAAAAAAGCAAAAAAAGAAAACGAAGAATTTGGAATCATAGAAGATGACGGGCTAGGTCGTACGTCATTATATATACTTGTTACTGGCACAGTTGATAATCCAGTATATAAATATGATGCCAAAGGGGTAAAGGCTAAAATTGCCGTTGGATTTGCAAAAGAGAAACAAAATATTAAAACCATTTTAAACGAAGAATTCGGATTGTTTAAAAAAGATTCCACCGTAATAAAAAATAAAAAGAAGACAATTATAAAAGACAAAGAAAAGGAAAATCTTAAAAAACAAGAAGAAGGAGAGTTTATTATTGATTGGGATGAGAAGAATGAATAGAAAAAGAGGGCGTATTCCACTTATTTGTCAATTTATTAACATTGATGTTTCTCAAGAAAAGGGAACATATTCATCAAAATGAATCTTCAAAAGAGCCTTATTTCTTTATTATTTTAAAAATAGTAATTTAGCATATATAATTTAAAATTACACAGTGGATATATACATTCAAAAAAGAAAATGGAAGTGGTTGTTGCTGGTTTTTGCATTTGTTATCGTAGTAATATCGCTATGGTATACAAACATATTGGTGCGAAAAATTGCAAAAGATGAAAGACAAAAAGTAACAACTTGGGTAGAAGCGGTTCAAAAAAAAGCGACACTAGTAAGATATACAGAACGGTTTTTCGAAAAATTAAAAACAGAGGAACGTAAACGCGTTCAATTATGGGCAGAAGCAACGAAACGACTTATTGAGGCCGACAATACAGAAGATTTAACATTCTATTCAGAAATAATTTCCGATAACACGAATATTCCGGTAGTTTTAACAAATGATAAAGGAAATATTACGGCAACTAAAAATGTTGATTTTAATCCCGATAGTATTAAAACCCTTTCAGGAAGTTTGAAACAAGAATTTTCATTGTATCCTCCTATTATTGTAAATTATGGTGCTAAAAAAAGCTATTTATATTATAAAGATTCTAAATTGTTTACCGGTTTACGCGATGTATTAGATGATTTAATAAAATCGTTTATTTCGGAAGTGGTTGTTAATACCGCATCGGTTCCTGTTATTATAACCGATAGTAGTAAATCTAAAATGATTGCTTTTGGCAATATTGATTCCATTAAAATTAACGATAGAAATTATGCAAACGAAATGTTATCTGTTATGCAAACCCAAAATAACCCTATCGTTGTTGAATTGTATGGAATAGGGAAAAGTTATGTTTTTTATAAAGATTCTTTTTTGCTTACACAGTTAAAATATTATCCGTTTGTGCAATTAATAATAATTGGATTATTTTTATTTGTAGCGTATTTATTGTTTTCAACCTCCCGAAATGCAGAACAAAATCAGGTATGGGTAGGAATGGCAAAAGAAACAGCACATCAATTAGGAACGCCCTTATCTTCGTTAATGGCATGGGTGGAAATATTAAAAATGAAAAATATGGATAGCGCTACCATTTCAGAAATGGAAAAAGATGTTCATCGATTTGAAATTATTACACAACGATTCTCCAATATAGGTTCGCTTCCAAAACTAGAAAAACAAAATATTGTAAAATCTGTGTATGATGCAATTGATTATGTGATAGCTCGCTCTTCTAAAAAAGTAAAATTTTCTGTCAATATTTCAAAAGATGTTGAATATAATATTCCGTTAAATGAACCCCTTTTTGAATGGGTTATCGAAAACCTTTGTAAGAATGCGATAGATGCGATGGATGGAGAGGGCAAAATTGATATTTCTGTTACCGAAGAAAACCAATCTGTTTTAATAGATATAACAGATACCGGAAAAGGAATATTTAAATCTAAATTTAAAACGGTATTTAAACCCGGTTATACTAGCAAAAAACGTGGATGGGGACTCGGATTAACATTGTGTAAACGAATTATTGAAACGTATCATAAAGGACAAATATTTGTTCGTAACTCTACCATTGGAAAGGGAACTACATTTAGAATAATTTTAAATAAAGAATAAAATCTTTTTAATAAAGAGATATGTTAAAAATAAATATTTTATATCTTTGAGAAAAAAAATAAAATGAAGCAGATTAATTATACTCTTTTATTAATATTCGGACTTATTATTTTCTTTTTTACAGATTGCAGAACGCAAAAAAAAATAGAAGAAGGTTATACGGGAACTACAACTACCGGCCTTCCTGTTACTTCTAAAGATTATCTGCAAAAAGGGAATGTAGAAATGGATAAGAAGAATTATAAAGAAGCGTTAGAAAATCTTAATAAAGCAATAGAACTTGATGAAGAAAATGGAGAAGCTTACGCATATAGAGGCATGACAAAATATCATTTAAAAGATTTAGATGGTGCTATGGAAGATTATAATCATGCATTAAAGCTAATTCCTGACTATGGAGAAGTATATGATTTAAGAGGAATTGTAAAAGGCGAAAAGGGCGACAGCTTAGGTGCATGCGAAGATTGGAACAAAGCATTTGATCTTGGTTTTAATAAAGCATACGATTTAATTGAAAAATATTGCAGAGAAGATAAATAATTTTTATATTTGATATTTAGAATTTTAAAACAACTAAAACTAAATTAAACACAAACACATGAAAAAATTAGTATTTATGCTGGTTTTTATTGGTCTTATATCTTTTGAGAATTATGGCCAGAATGAGAAAACTACAAAAACAAAGTATAACACATGGTCTGCAACTATT
>DAOLWT010000004.1:0-25003 GCA_035421345.1 Bacteroidales bacterium | reverse complement strand
TATATGTTATAGTACAATTTATTGGACTATTACATATATGCTTTCGGTATTAAATAATTATTCCTATTTTCGCTTTATTATAAAAAATTTATGAAAATAATTACTTACAATGTAAATGGAATTAGAGCCGCCTTAAGTAAAGGCTTACTCGATTGGATAAAAAATGTTAATCCAGATATAATTTGTTTACAAGAAACAAAAGCCCAACCCGAACAAATTCCTGTATTTGATTTTGAAGAAGCCGGATATTTAAGCTATTGGCATTCTGCTCAAAAAAAAGGATATAGCGGGGTTGCTATTCTCACCAAAAGAAAACCCGACCAAGTAATTTATGGAATGGGGAATGAAAAATACGACCAAGAAGGTCGTTTTCTTCGAGCCGATTACGGCGATATTTCTGTAGTTAGTGTATATCACCCTTCCGGTTCTAGTGGAGAAGAGCGACAAGCATTTAAAATGAAATGGCTTGATGATTACTATGATTATATTCACGAATTACAAAAAAATCGTCCAAATCTTATTTTAAGTGGCGATTATAATATTTGTCATAAACCGATAGATATCCACGACCCTATTCGGAATGCAACATCATCGGGGTTTTTACCGGAAGAGCGAGCATGGATTAGTCGTTTTATTGATAGTGGTTTTATTGATTCTTTTAGAAATTTTAATCAAGACCCTCATCAATATACATGGTGGAGTTACCGTGCAAATGCAAGGGTTAAAAATTTAGGATGGCGAATTGATTACAATATGGTTAGTGATTCTTTAAAAAGTAAATTAAAACGTTCGGTTATATTACCCGAAGCCAAACATTCCGACCATTGTCCGGTGTTATTGGAAATGGATTTTTAATAAAAAAACCAATGAATACATTGATAATGATGTTATAAACTAAATATTTTTATATTTTTGCTCCAAATAAACAACGAAAAATGAAAAAATCAATATTAAAATCATCTTTTTATTTTGCTCTTTGCAGTGCATTTTTGTTCTCCTGTGTTCCTGCTCGTCAGTTCGATGAGTTAAAAGCCAAAAGAGAAAAATGCGAAACAGAAAATGTGCAATTAAAGAAAGATAACGAATCTGTTACTACCCAAAATAAAGAGTTACAGTCGACAATTACTACGCTTAATAAAAAATTATCCTCTCTTGAGTTGGATTCGAATATACGTAATACGTCGTTAACGGCTATGACGACCAATTATGAACAACTTAATAAAACATATCAGCAATTGCTCAACAATTACAAAGAGATGCTTTCCGGAAACACTTCCGAGAACAAGAAAATACTGGCACAATTAAAAACAACGCAAGACAGTCTTCTTAACAAAGAAGATGCCTTAAAGAAACTAGCAATTGAATTGGGAGCAAAGAAAATATATTTAGATCAATTAAGTACCGACTTAGAAAAATCGAGATCGGAACTTACTACTTCCCAAACAGCATTAAAAGCAAAAGAAGCCAAATTAAATGAACTTCAATCTATTCTCGATAAAAAAGATTCTACTGTAAAAGCATTAAAGAATAAAGTATCCTCAGCATTAACCGGCTATGAAGGAAAAGGACTTACCATTTCTCAAAAAAATGGCAAAATATATGTTTCGTTAGAAGAAAGTTTACTTTTTGCTTCCGGAAGTTTTACTGTTGACCCCAAAGGAGTTGCAGCCATAAAAGAACTTGCCAAGTTATTAGAAACGAACGAAGATATCAATGTATTAATTGAAGGTCATACCGACAATGTACCTTACAAAGGAACCGGCGTATTAAAAGACAACTGGGATTTGAGTGCGTTAAGAGCAACGGCTATTGTTAAAATAATTACAAGTAACAGCGATGTTAATCCAAAAAGACTTACTTCTGCCGGCAGAAGCGAATACGATCCGGTAGAATCGAATACAACAAAAGAAGGAAAAGCAAAAAACCGTCGTACCGAAATAATTCTTACTCCAAAACTAGATGAATTATTTAAAATTATTGAAACAAACTAGTGCGACTAAATTGCAGAAGTAAACTGTTTTAAAAAGCGGAAATCATTTTTTCCTGACTTCGACAATGCGTCACCCAAAAATATTTTCCAAAAAATTTCCTCAAAAAACATTTCGAATGATTCATGTTTTTTTTGTGAGAAGTATTGTTTTCATCATGGTATTGCCACTTGATGGCTCTCGTTACAGTGTTTCGTGCGTGTTTAACGCATTGTAACGCGCCTGCCTTGCCTGACAAGGTATTCAATACGCAATTTCCAATGTTCAAAGTAATACAGCTGAAAATTCCAAATATTCGATAAATGCGCGTAAGCCCGGCAAAATAGCGAGGATAGGGCAAGCGTGAATGAAAATTTAATTAGAATTTAAGCAAAGCAGCCCGCTAATTCAGGTGGGCTGTTACTTTGCAAAAAAATTCTATTAAAATTTCAGAGCGGGTTGAAGCTTTATTTTGCCTAGATTTTTTTGTAACTTTTTTCATCAATGGAAAAAAGTTAAAATAAAAAACCGTCGTACCGAAATAATTCTTACTCCAAAACTGGATGAATTATTTAAAATTATTGAAACAAACTAGTGCGACTAAATTGCAGAAGTAAACTGTTTTAAAAAGCGGAAATCGTTTTCTGAAAATAAGCGGATATCTTTTACCCTATATTTAAGATTGGTAATACGTTCTATTCCCATGCCAAAAGCATATCCGGTATAAATAGTACTATCTATTTTACAGTTTTTTAATACGTTTGGATCTACCATTCCACAACCTAATATTTCTACCCATCCGGAATGTTTACAGAAAGCACAGCCTTTACCTCCACATAAATTACATGAAATATCCATTTCGGCAGAAGGTTCTGTAAAAGGGAAATAAGAAGGGCGCAAACGAATTTTTGTTTCTTCGCCAAACATCTCCTTTGCAAAATACAACAGCACTTGTTTTAAATCGGCAAAAGAAACATTTTTATCAATATATAAACCTTCAACCTGATGAAAAAAACAATGCGATCTAGATGAAATAGCTTCGTTCCGATATACTCTTCCAGGGAAAATTTTTCGGATAGGGGGCTTTTCCGTTTCCATTACTCTAACCTGAACAGAAGAAGTATGAGTACGTAAAGCGATATCGGGATTTTTTTGAATAAAAAAAGTATCCTGCATATCTCTAGCCGGATGTTCTTCTGGGAAATTTAATGCAGTAAAATTATGCCAATCATCTTCTATTTCAGGTCCTTCGGATACAGTAAAGCCTATTCTTGAAAAAATTTCGATAATTTTCGATCTTACAATAGAGATTGGATGACGCGAACCTAATTCTACAAAATTAACCGGTAACGAAAGGTCTTTATTGTTTTCATTAACTTGAGGCACTTCTTCGAACGACTGTTTGTAATCGTTCATTTTTTCTTGTGCCGCATTTTTTAATTCATTCAGTAACTTCCCAATATTTTTTCTTTCTTCGGATGAAATCGTTTTAAATTCTTCAAATAAGAGCGATAATTTCCCTTTTTTTGAAAGAAATTTTATTCTAAAATTTTCCAGTTCATCTGCTTTATTAACAGCGAACTCTTGAATTTCATTTTGAAGTTGTTTAATTTTTTCAAGCATAAAACGGAGTTTATTCTTCTATGACTTTAATACTCATTTTAATATCTTTAGCCGGACGATCGTAAGGGCCTGTTTTAGCAAGCGAAATCTTCTCTACTACATCCAATCCTTCATAAACTTCGCCAAAAACGGTATAATTAAAATCTAAGTGAGGAGTACCGCCAATAGTAGTATATGTTTTTATTTGTTCGGGGGTGTATGAATTCCCCGTTTGTTGCGATAATCGTTGCAATTCATATTCAGTAAAAACTCTTCCTTGAACGATATAGAATTGTGAGCCAGAAGATGCTTTTGCCGGGTTATTATCTCGGGCAGCCCCTAATGCTCCTTTTTTATGATATAATTTAACTACCGGAAATTTTCTTCCGCTTATATCTATAGAATCTAACAGTATTTCTGCCGGAATAGTATAATCAGGTCCTCCATTTCCTAACATGGTGGTAGAATCGGCATTTTTCGATTTAGGATCTCCCCCCTGTATCATAAATTCTTTTATAATTCTATGAAATAACGTACTATCAAAATATGCTTCTTTAGCAAGTTTTATAAAATTATCTCTATGCAATGGGGTTTCGTTATATAACTGAATTTTTATATCGCCATAGCTTGTATTAATACATACCTTTTTCATAATTTCTTCTTTTTTATTTTTTTTGGGTTTAATACCGGTTTTTTGTGTGAATGAATAAATACCAAAAGCTACTAGTAAAATAGCACATGAAAATAAAATGGACTTTTTCATCGTTTTTAAATTTGAATTGATTTTATTTGCATTACAATATAAATAATCATAACTTTGTATGATAATATCTAGCAAAAATATTAAATAATCGGGATATATGAAAACAATATTCAAATCTATCGTTATTTCATTCTTAGTTTTAATAACTATTTCATTTGTTTTTACCCGTTGCAAAGAAAACACAGAATGTAAGTCAGTTATAACCGTTAAACTACTTCAAGATACCACTAAAGTTGTTGCAGGTGCCAATATACGTATTCATAAACTTAATGTTGATGTAAGAGGCGTAAGCGACGCAAACGGACAATTCCGTCATACTTTTCCACTAGAAGCTATTTTAGATGTTTATGCCATGCGTAAAGATACCTTAGGAGATTCTCTTTATGGAAATGCCGTACTTAAGTTGGTTCCAGGCGGAACTGCTTATAAAACCGTTTTTGTAAAATAAGGTTTATTTTATAAATATTTCTTGAGGTATTATTGTTAAATCGGTTTCTTTTTTTGCCCTACTGTTATTGAGTTTTATAACGTATCGCTATTTTCGATACCATAATTGAATGTTGTAAAATATATTCAACGCTCCATCTTTTCCAATATCGTAATTTGCTTCTAATGCGTCGGAGTTAACACCTTTAATCCAGCCCTGCAGGGTGTAGGCATAATCAATGCCTTGTACATAAATATAGTAAATCGCAAAAATTTAACAAAAAAGCAAGGTCTTTTAAATACAAAATCAATTCAGTTATTAGAGAAAATACATTACAAAATATTTTTATTTTCATCAAATTACTTTATATTTGATAAATATTTATACGAACGAGTGGTTATTTTAGATAAACTGATATTTCCTACAACCAAATAATATTCCTTAAAAGTGCGGAGTCAGCACAATAAACACTGACAAAATTCGAATGAAAAAATTTACTCTTATTTTATCTATTTTTATTTTCGTTGCTATTACTGTAAACGCACAGTGGGTACAACAAAATAGTGGTACTTTAAATCAATTAGTTTCAGTTTGTTTTATTGATCAAAATACTGGCTTTACAGTAGGTGGTGAGGGTACAATATTAAAAACAATTGATGGCGGGAATACATGGGTGACTCAAAACAGTGGTACTACGTATTCTTTGTATGCAGTTGATTTTCTTGACTTAAATAATGGGTATGTTGTAGGATCAATTTGTAATGGAGAAAATCCTCCTAATACTACCTATACTAGCATCATCTTAAAAACAACAAATGGTGGGAATACATGGAATATTATAAAAACATTTTTAAATACTAGTCATTTTACAGATATTGATTTTATTTCAACGTCTACCGGATGGGCAACTTCTTATGGATATATTTATAAAACAATAGATGGAGGAATAAATTGGACAACTTGTGATCCTGGCTACGCATATTCTAGTGAAATCGTATTTGTTAATGATAATATAGGCTTTGTGATTTGTCAGATAGGTACAATATTAAAATCAACTGACGGTGGCAGTTCATGGGTAGCTACTTCTATTGGGGCAGCGGATATGGGTGCGCTTTTTTTTACAGATAATATTACAGGATATGTTACAACTATTAATGGACACGTTTGGAAAACTACTAATGCTGGTTCTACATGGGAACATGTTTCGGAAGTAGATAATAAATCATTGTATGATATTTTTTTTATTGATAGTAATATAGGATATATGGCAGGTGATGGATGGAAAATTTATAAAAGTTCCGATGGTGGTTTAACATGGAATATTCAAAATAGTGGGGTGTCTTCAAAATTAGTTGGTATTTTCTTTACTGATAATACACATGGCTGGGCTGTGGGAGAGGATGGCACAATATTACATACTGACAACGGTGGTGTTGGTCTTACTGAAAATGAATCTGAAAAGAATAAATTTATAATTTATCCAAATTCTTCAAATAAAGAAATAACAATTGAGATAATAGAGAATATAAAACCTATGGGGAACGAATGTGAAATAATAAATATTGACGGACAGATAATCAGAAATATTAAATTAATGAAAACAAAAACACAACTTGATATTTCAAATATACCTAGTGGAATATATTTTATAAAGCTTCTAACCGATAAAAGTGTCGAAGTAAAAAAGTTTATTAAAGAATAAAATGTAAAGATTTTGTCGATTTTTTTAGAAAACATATTCTATTTTTTTAGAAATTTTTAAAATTCTTTACACAGCAACAAACTAATTTTCGTTCGGAACGCTAAAAAAGAATTGAACATATGTTTAATAAATTAATACGAATAAAAGTAATTTATAGATAAATAATTAAAGATATACATACAAGAATAAATTTTTAAAAAATATAAAAATATTTTAATAACTTAAAAGCATAACTATTAGATATTATAATATATTAATAGTTATCGTTCAGTGCTAAAATACACAATAGAAACAAAATTCTATAATGAGAAAAAATGATGTTAATGCTTTAATTGAGCATGCAAAAAATGATTTTGAAAATATTAAAAATCAATATAGTAAAGCATTAGATGAGACAAGCATTTCATCGACTTTACAAATTAATATTAAAAACTTTATGGAAAATTTAAGGTCAGCATTAGACTATTTAGCGCACGATATTTATGAGAAACATATAGCTCCATATAGAAAGACTAATGGGAAGCCAGAAATTATAAAGATATTTTTCCCGTACGGAAAAACTGAAAATGATTTCAAATCTGGTGTAGGCTCTTCCCTTCCAGACTTAAAAATAGTATCCATAAAACTATATGAGATAATTGAAGCAATTCAACCTTATAAAATCGGGGACAATTGGTTATATGATTTTTGCAAAATACTCAATGATAAAAAACATAATACATTAACACCCCAGACAAAAACAAAAAAACAAACTATGACTGCTTTATCTGGTAGTTCAAGTATAACAATTCCAATAAATAATCCTAATATTTCAATACAACAAGGTAAGAATGCAAATATAACTTTTAACGGTGTACCAATTCAATTAAGCAATCAAGGAATTGAGCCACTTGCACCAGGATTAGAACGTACTATAACAACATGGATATATTTTAAATTTTCCGATACAAATATTGAAGTGCTTCCATTGCTTAAAAAGTCAATTGATGGTATTAAGATTCTATCTGGTAAAGTTTATCAAGAAATATTGATTAGGAGTTAATAGAATTAATGAAAGAGAATTATAATAGAATTTAGCACTGAAATGCTAACAAATTGCATATGGCAGACGGGGGGGGCTATAGCGGTCTGACAAGTCAGCCCTTTTGCTCACTTTCCTGCGGGTCTGACAGGATTTCTGTTGGAAATCCAGCCCGACCTCATACAAGTGACCGTTATAATTAAATCATATTAATAAAATATTAATAACGTAGTAAATAAGAATCGTAAAAACACAATAGTTATATTTGTGTTGACTTCATACAGTTAGTGCGGTAGTGACCCAACCCCCCTAATAGCCATCATAATTTTTAAATTACGATTGTATTAAATACCTTTAGCGGAAAAAATGTGCTGTTATACCATCTATATTTCGACAGTATTCGTATTTTGCTACCAATTTATAATTTTTTATCATATTACAGTTTTATTCACCTAAATAACAGAATATTATATATAATAAAATACAATTAAACTATTTTAAAATAAATCAAACATTTGCCACTTTTATCATTTCAATGTCTTTTGTTTGCTTTTATTTCCTAACCCCCTCAATAGCCGTCATAATTTTTAAATTATACCGAAAGCATATATGTAATAGTCCAATAAATTGTACTATAACATATATGTCATCGGTATTACCATTGTAAAATTTTAAATATCTGTTGGACTATTTTAAATTTACAATTGGTATTACATTTGTAGCATTAACTTAAAAAATTATGAAAAAAAGTTTTTTTATTTTATTCTGTCTAGCTACGCTCTTAAGCAGTTGTATCGAAATTGTTGAAGAAGTAACTATAAACTCCAATAAATCGGGAACAGTAAATATTTCAATGGACTTAGGAAAATTGGGCGGACTGGCTTTAAAAAACATGGGCGAAAAATATGTGCCTAAATCAACTTTAGAACTACTGGATAAACTCCCTGAAATCATGGCCGAAATGTTAAAAGAAGTAAACGGGTTAAGTAATATTAAATCGGCTTCCAATAAAAACGGACTTTATATGGTTCGCTTCGATTTCGAAAATGTAAAACAACTAAATCAAGCAGTCTATAAGTTATTTCAAATAAAAAAACGATTTTATGAACCTAACTATATTCGACTAACTTCGCATAAATTGATTAAAAAAAACTATGCTCCTTTATTGAGGGTTTTTGCTAAAAAGTACGAGGATCAGCTTGGCGATAAAAATCTTTTACAAAAAGTGTATTATAAATCGCTTATTCATTTTCCAAACGAAGTAACCCGATTTACGAATAAGAAAGCAAGCCTTTCAGCTAATAGCAATACCGTTGAATATAAATGTACTTTAGAAGAATTGCTTACTTCGAAAGCAAATATTGGAAATAAAATAAAATATTAAGAGCCTGTTTAAATTTCACAAACAACTTTTTGTATTAAGCTTTTAGAAAGATAAAAGGAAGGAAAAACGAGCCTTTTAAAAAGGCAAAATCCTTGAATAATAATTTAAATTAACGCTAACTGCTTTTTTATATGTCGTCCCTAACGGGACTTTGATGAATTAAGGTTTTATTGTTCTAGAAATATCCCGTCACTACGTGACTAGACGGAATGTTTTAATATTATTATATTTTCTGCAAATTTTTTAAATCTTTCTTCTGTCCCGTTAGGGACAAAATATTTATAAAAAAACAATATACCTTTACTAGTCCTGTAGGGACGATATATTATTCAACAACTTTTAAATATTTATATGTAGGCTGTAGTTATAAATATAACTCATATAAATGATTATTTCACACAAAATAAAAGACTTATCAATAAATATAGAAAGCCAAAAAAGATGGTTGATTGTAAGAATACTTTCTTGGTTTGAAAACGTTTGAAGATTAAGTAAAGACCTTGAATATCTTCTTGAATAAATTCAAGTAATGATTTATCTCGCTTCTATAAAATTATTATTGAATAAAATTTAAACAGTTTCTAAAATAGATTGGTACTATTTTTGAGTAGAACGTAATAAACTAAAAAAAACGAATCTATGAAAACACGTAATTATTTATTAATCGGTTTAGGTGTAATAATTATTGCATCGGTATTTGCTTTTAAACCTGTCCAAAAATCGTCTAAAGTGCAGTATATGCAGGTTACTACAATTGAATCTATTATTCCCGGCGGAC
The DNA here is from genome assembly GCA_035421345.1 of Bacteroidales bacterium. Classification (GTDB taxonomy): domain Bacteria; phylum Bacteroidota; class Bacteroidia; order Bacteroidales; family CG2-30-32-10; genus DAOLWT01. The sequence continues at coordinate 15,359 of DAOLWT010000004.1, read as the reverse complement.
TCGGACGGTCTAAAATGCTTATCACCAAACCCGACGGCTCTTTTACCGAAGAAAAAATGGAAAACCTTTACAGTATGGCCGGTATCAATTTCGGAAATGTAACAGCTAACGATAAAGATATTGTAAATAAGATTAATATTCTTACAGCCGATAATTGGGAACTGGAATCGGTTACTGTTGGTGCACAAAGTCCTTCCGATGGGACTGCACAGGGGATATTTTTAACCCGGTATTTATTTAAAAAATTGGTTGAATAAGCAGGCATTAAAATAAAGCAGGCATTAGAAATAAGCCCTTAGTTGAACACTTCCAACATGTACAGGGCTTATTTCTTTTGATTTTCGTCCTTCATAATTTAATGTGAGCTGTAAATTACCCGATAAATTTTTTTGATATGATAAGCTCCATGTAGCATTATTTCCTGTTTTTAAGCCTTCCAACATTTCGTAAGCAACAGACGACTGATCGGTGCTGTTGTATTTTATATTTACAAAATTTATTTTCGTTAATAAACTTCCTTTTGAAAGCACATTGTATTTAATGTCGATTCCTGTCTTATTAATAAAGGCTTTTTCATTTATTAACCCTTCGTTGTTCCTTTTTTCGGTATATTTATAGTTTACACTAATACGGAATGAGGTATTCGGCTGATAGCTAATAATAGGCTCTGTTTCGCTATAAATAATGATATAATTTTTGGTGTTGAAATAATCGGATTTATTGGTTTTTTCTCCTGTTTTAATAGAAGTAGTTAACGATATTTTTCGTGAAATATTCCATTTTAAATTTGCACTTTTTATAATATTCGTACGACTATCGTAGCCGTTTACTAAAAGGGTTTTATTCCGGTTATCCTGATATGTTATATCGAACCCAAATACAGAGCTGCTTCTGTTAAAATACAAGGAATTGCGAAACGAAGAGGTTAATGATACAAAGGTGGTATCGTTTATTTCGTTCACAAAAGGGTTGTAAGCTTTATATAAATCGGGGTCGGTATTTTTATGGTCAACTCTGTAAATAGTTTGATTGGAAAAACGTGATAAGAATTTTTTCCATCCTGTTGCTGTATTCCATACCACTACGGGGTTAAGTAAAAGCGATTCACTAAATAAATTGGTATATGTTTTTATATATTGATTAGTAGGAATATAAATGCGTATATAATTTGCTTGGTCTTGAAATGCAGCTATTTCAAATTCGTTGAGCTGTTTTACTCCATCGGCATTGTAATCGGTCCAGGAATATATTCCTTGTCCTTGTACCACCTCCAAATAAGAATATTCTTTTTTTACTTCCTGTCCGGAGCCTATTTCGTAATAGGTATTGGAAGAAAGAGCCCCTTTATAGGCTTTCAGAACATATTCCAATCGACTTATAAGCGATTTATCTTCTTTTTGGGTAGTAAGCGAGGTGTTATTAATTATTAAGTTTCTATAGGTTTGATATACGGTAAGAGTATGATTTTTATTTTTTGCCAGCTCTAACGAAATACCTGTGTTATGAGCCGTTGTAGATAAATCAAGTTCGTCGTTGGTTGGCAAATAATCCATTCTTTTGGAATAAAACAACTTAAATTTATTTTTCGTTGTATCTGCATTCGAAATATAGCCTTCCATTTCTTGAAACGAATAGCTATTCAATTGAAGGGTATCGGTATTATTTTTATGAAAGGTATTATATTCTTGTTCTTCTTTTATTCCTATAATTAATTTTTTAAAACGTTTAGAGAGGTCGGCTTTGCTACGAATAAAACGGGAGTTGTTAATTGTATTATCCGACGAAAGTAAACTGCCACTAAAAACAAGTTTAACGGTATTTTTCTCTAATTTACCGTTTAGCAGATTTTGTAAGCCTTTATATTGTTCTCCGGCTAAAAACGATTTTAGCTGAAACGAAGTATAATTCTTTTTTTTATCGCTTACCGATAGTTTAATGGTAGAGCTGTTTTCAGTAAGATTTGTTAGCAGCGTCGATAAATTCCAGTCGCGTTCAAATTCAACACTTCTATAGCGTTCAATGGGGTTAAACTGCTTGTTTGCATATTCATGACTTATATCGGTTATTAAGCTCCATCCGAGGCTGTCTTTTTTTGTTAACGGAATAATATGATTTAGTTGTGCTTTCCATGCATAACCAATATTATCGGAATTCCCCGCCGATGAAAAAAGATTGATGTCTTGGTTGCTAAGAGCAAGCTCTACTGTAGTTTTTGTTCTTTTTGAAATAGCATAAGCAGAAGAAAAAGTGAGCAATTGTTTTTTCTTAGGAGTAACAAGTTGAATAATGGGTTCATAATTCCCCTGTTTAATTCCTGATACCGGTGCCACCCATTTAAATACCCTTCCATTCGCAGAACTTTGTATTTGAATATAATTCCCTTTATTGGCTCCTACATTCGAAAATCCTAAGCGATAATGAGCACTGTCGGGGTTGGTACTATATACATAAACAGAATCATATAAAATTCCCGATACCAGCGTATCTTTTATTTTATATAACACCTGGTCGTTGGTATAAGCAATACTATCAACATAAGGTACAATAGCAAGCGATAAACTATCTCCTATTTGCGAAAGCATCGTTTTTTCTGCATCCGACAATTCCTGTTGAATAGCTTGATTTTTTAAATCCTGTTCTGTAAAAAAATGAATACGTGATGTTATTTTATTCGTAGTATAATCCACACCGCTATAAAATAAAGAACGGGCATAATTTTTATCGGAATATTCGAATTCTATAGAAATACGACTGTCTTTGGTAATTAAACGTTTAGCGGTAAAAGTAATTTCAGCCGTATTATAATCAATTACATAATCATTTTCTTGTCCTCTCACCATAAGTTCCCCGCTAATAAACACTTTTTCGGTTCCCGATAAAACAATAATATATGTTTCGTTTTCGGCACCTGTTAGTTTATATGGACCTTGATTCCCTTCTATCCCGGGAATGGTATTTTTAGCATATTTTCCTTTCGAAATTGCGGCTGCTGTTTTAATAGCTATTTTATCTGTTTTCTTTTTCTTATCGGCTGTAAGGAATGAAGTGGTAAAGCTTCCGCCTTGAGCTTTTTTATTAAAATTCATAAAATAGCTTTCGGGTTTTGTTAATTCAAAATCACCGGCAATTAGTTTCGAATTATAAGCGGAAAGCTGTATATATACTTTATCGAAATCCTGTATTTGTTGTGTGTTACCGTCGGGTTGTATAGGTATATTGTTATCGGTAATGGCAGCCAATATATCTATTTCATTATTTAATTTACCTGAAAGCTGAAGGTTAAAACTCGAATTAATAACCACATCCTGACTGTTTCCAAAAGAGACCCCTCTCGATATGCTTCCGTTTTTATTGAGTCCATCGAATTTAAAAATATCAACCGTTTGTTTTTCGAATGTAAAAGCAAAAGGGTTATAGGTTCCTTTATCGTCGGGTTCAATAAGTTTAACATCTTTATGGAAATAGGGCGTAGAAAAATTTATCGGAAAAACCTTATAGGTAACAAGTAAAGAAGACACTTTCCTTTTTAATATTATCTTCGATTCTGCATAATTCACACTATAATCTTCGCTGTTTAATTGATTTCCGAGGCTGTCTGTTATAATAAGTGAACCCGGAACAATGCTAAGTGAGTCGAGGATAATGGTATCGGTGGTATTGGTAATAGAGCGACTACGGAAATTACGTAACGACTGTGCTCCGGAATAAATCGGCAACATTCCTAAAATAAAAAGAAATACAGAAATATATTTTTTCAAGAGCATATGTATGCTTAATAAAGCTAAACAAATATAGTATTAATTGTAAAAATGCTATTTTTATATAAACGATAAATCATACAAAATAGCATAATTATAATAAAAAAGCGCCAAGGGTATAATATCTTGACGCTTTTCTAAAATAATAAACTAATTATTTCTGATTTAATTTTTCGTTGATAGAATCAAGCATATTTCCTACATTTTTCCAACGAAGAATTTCGGCATTATTGAATTTTATTTTAAAATGTTTCTCAATAGCTACCACTAGGTTAATATGCGATAATGAATCCCATTCATCAATATCATCGGAATAGGTTTCGCGTGTTATTTTAATTTCGTTATCATCGAAAACCTTACAAAATAGTGCATTTAATTCTTCTTGAATATTCATGTATCTCTTTTTTATTTTTCAACAATTTCTAACTCATTAATTAAATTCGTAGCACCGGCATATTTATCGATAATAAAAAGGACATAACGAATATCAACATTTATGGTTCTTTGCAGGTCGGGGTTATAAACAATATTTCCGGCCATGGCTTCCCAGTTACCATCGAAAGCAAGTCCTATTAATTCTCCGTTTCCATTAATAACAGGGCTTCCTGAGTTTCCTCCAGTAATATCGTTATCGGTTAAGAAACAAACTTTCATCTCCCCATTATCGGCATAACGACCGTAATCTTTCTTTTCATATAATTCTTTTAATTTTGAAGGAACTACAAATTCATCAACACTAGGGTCTTCTTTATCCATAACCCCTTTTAATGTTGTAAAATATTCGTAATGAATAGCATCGGCAGGGTAATAATCCAACACTTTTCCGTATGTTAAGCGCATAGTTCCATTTGCGTTAGGCGAATAATTTTTATCGGGATTCATTTTCCGTATTCCTGCTACAAATAAGCGATCTCCTTTACTTAACAAATCGTAAGCGGTAAGATAGTTTGTGTTTATTTCGGTAAACTTTTTCTTAACCGACAACATAGCAATAAATGCAGGGTCTTTTGCTAATATTTTTTTGTTGGGAGATGCTAAGAAAGTTTCTACTTTAGCTAAACTCGAAAACAAGGTTTTTGTAAATACATCGCTCGCATATTTTTCAAAATCATTTTTGTATTTACTTTCAATTACTGATTTTAAAATAGAAGGGTGATCGGATGCTTTTATGTCGTTATACATAAGTGATAACATAGCAGCAAATAACTTCTGGTCGGTAGGTGCATTAAAATCTTTAAAAAAGCGTTTAGCCGTTGATTTTAACGATGTTTTTAATTTCCCAATTTTTGCTGTATCTGGTTTTTCTTTTGAAAGTTCGGTATATAAATTTTCAAAACGGCCGGCAAAGCTTATTATTTCGCAGCCTCTCATAAGTCCTTCGGTATAATAAATCCGTGTTTTTGCATATTTAGTCATTTCCCCATAAGCGGTTTCTATTTCTTTTAATGCATTACTGTACTTTGTTTTGTTTGTTTCGCTTGCATTAACCCATTTCGTAAATTCCTCTTCAATGGCTTTTTTCTCATCGTATATTTTTAACTGTTTTAATGTTTTGCTTTGTCCGATAAAGAATTTCCAATAGTTAGAGGTCATTTGGTATTTGGATGAATATTTAATACGTACTTCGTCGCTTGCATCCATATCGGTTTTAATAAGTTCGAGCTTTTTATCTCTAATTTTTACGATAGATGGGTTTGTTTCTTCCAATGCTAGTTTTACTCCGTAAGAAGTAAGAAAACGGTCAGTTGTTCCGGGATATCCCAATATCATAGCATAATCGTTGGGTTTGTATCCTTTTATTGAAACAGGAAGTGCATGTTTTGGTTTTAATGGAATATTCTCTTTTGCATAAGCAGCCGGTTTCCCGTCGGGAGCACTGTAAATGCGGAACATAGAGAAGTCGCCGGTATGACGAGGCCACATCCAGTTATCAGTATCCCCTCCGAATTTGCCAATAGATGAAGGAGGAGCGCCAACTAAACGAACATCTTTAAATATTTCATATACAAAAAGATAATATTCGTTTCCATCATAAAAACTGCTTACAGAAGCTTCATAATGTGTGTCTTTGGTAGCTTCTGCTTTAATGATAGCAATAATTTCTTCCACTTTTTTATCTCTAGTAGTTTCGCTCATGGTGTCGTTGAGTTCAGCTAAAATTTTTTGGGTAACATCCTCAATACGAATTAAGAAAGTAGCTGTTAATCCTTCATTGGTAAGCTCTTCTTCTTTCGATTTAGCCCAAAATCCATCGGTTAAATAATCGTGTTCTACCGAGCTGTTTGCTTGAATAGCTCCGTAACCGCAATGGTGGTTGGTAAGCACTAATCCTTCTTTCGAAATAATTTCTCCGGTACAACCGTTTCCAAAACGAATAATGGCATCTTTTAAACTGGAATGATTTACACTATATATTTCTTCTGCAGTTAAGCGGCATCCCAGTTTCTGCATATCTGTATAATTTAAGCGTTCAATAAAGAGAGGAAGCCACATCCCTTCGTCGGCACGTAATGTTGTTGTTATACTCGAAATAAAAACAACCAAAATAATTAAACTTCTTTTAAACATAATGTATATCTTTTTTAATGGTTAAATAATAACTGTAATTTTAATGCAAAGTAAAATATTTTATTAAAAGGGGAATCATAAAAATACATAAATTAGATGTATATTAATTTAGCTTAGACAAATGTAAAGTGAAGAACTTGCGATGTTATGGAAGATTTTTTTTCATTGCAAATGCTAGTTTACACTTTAATAGGATCTTTTATAACGTGGTATTTTAAAATAACACCGTTTAAAAACACTACCCAATAAAAGGTGTAAAAAGTTTAAATTTAATTGATTAATTAAAAATAAAAGCGTTTTAATGTTTTATAATTTTTAACATAACGAAAGAAAAATAAGAAACATATTGAATTGATTTTTACTTTTACTTCTATGAATATAAAAAATTCGCTTTCAAACATAACAATTGGTGTAATTATTTTAATTATGACCTTTGTTTCTTCTAATCTTAATTGGGGGAAAGATCATTGGAAAGGAATTTTAGAAGCAGATGCAAAAGGATATTATGCTTACTTACCGGCAATATTCATCTATCATGATTTAAATTTTGGATTTTTCGAGAAGATAGAAAAGGAAAAATATTACGATAAAAATCTATATTACGATTATACTTCCGGTTCAAACGGAAAAAGAATTAATAAATATTATTGTGGAACGGCATTAGTACAACTACCTTTTTTTTTAATTGCTCATTATTCAAGTTATCTTTTGAATTTTGACATGGATGGTTATACAAAGCCCTATCCAATATTAATAAGCATTGCAGCATTATTTTATTTATGGATAGGCCTTTTATTCCTTAATTTAACTTTAAAAACATATCATTTCAGTGAACGCACAAGGGCATTTACATTAATTGCTAGCGTTTTTGGAACACATTTGTTTTATTATTCGGTGGGAGAACTCGGAATGTCGCATGTGTATTCATTTGCCTTTATGAATATGTTTATCTATTTTTTGCGACAATATTTTATTTTATTCAAAAAAAAGCAACTCTTGTTACTTGCAATTACTTTAGGTATAATTATTCTCATAAGGCCTATTAATGGACTGATTCTATTTATTATCCCTTTTGTTGCCGGAAATTATACCAATTTAAAAAATGGAATAAAAAAAATAATGAACTATAAAAAACAAAGCTTGTTCGCATTTATTGTTTTCACCCTAATAATATCGATACAGTTTATTATTTATAAAATTTCTACCGATCAGTATTTAGTTTATTCGTATGGTGACGAAGGTTTTAATTTTATGTCACCTCAAATTTTTAATATTCTTTTCAGTTATAAAAAGGGATTATTTCTTTATACCCCTATTTTATTGTTATCGTTAACAGGGGCTTATTTTTTATGGAAAAATGCTCGATTTGAATTTTATTCATTTTTTGGATTTTTCTTTCTCATTACCTATATCTTATCTTCATGGTGGTGCTGGTATTACGGAGGAAGCTTTTCATCGAGAGTGTATGTAGAATACATTGCTGTTTTTATGATTCTTTTGGGAACATTAATAGAAAGGGTAAACCGAAAATGGATACGTAATATGTTTATTTCTAGTATAATAGCACTAATTGTTATTTGCCAAATACAAACCTATCAGTATCGATATTATCTAATACATTGGTCGGAAATGACCAAAGAAAAATACTGGGATGTATTTATGAAAATAGAAAAAGAATAATAATTCGCAAAAAGAGTTATACGAACTCTTCCCCTTTTTCAATTTTTACATCGTTTACAAATTTGCGAATTTGTTGTTCATCGGTTTTTTTGCAAATAAGTAGAATATTATCCGATTCAACAACAATACAATCGGTGAGGCCGTGCATAACAACGAGCTTGTCGTTTGGCATATTTACAATACAATTTTTGGAATCGTAATTCATTACATTTTTCCCAACAATCGTATTGCCGTTCACATCTTTACTGCGTGTTTCATATAACGATCCCCAGGTTCCTAAATCCGACCAACCAAAATCCGATTTAAGTACGTAAACATTATCGGCTTTTTCCATTATGCCGTAATCGATAGAAATACTTTTACAAACAGTATACGTGCTTTTTATAAATTCATTTTCTTTAGGAGTATTATATTTTTTTATTCCTTCTTTAAAAAGATCGTTTATTTCGGGTAAATATTTATCGAATGCGGAGAGAATATCTTTTACTTTCCAAATAAAAATACCAGCATTCCAAAGAAAATCACCGCTTTTTAAAAAAGATTTAGCCATTTCTAAAACCGGCTTTTCTGTAAAGGTTTTAACTTTCTTTAATCGTTTATCTTCCGAGTAAGGATTTCCGGAATTAAATTGAATATAACCATATCCGGTATCGGGTCGACTTGGTTTTATTCCTAGAGTTAATAGCCAATTATTAGATTGAGTGCATTTTAATCCTGATTTAACAGTTTCAACAAAAGCGGTTTCGTTCAATATAATATGATCGGAAGGAGCTACTATTACATTGGCATCCGGATTTTTAGCTGCAATTTTATAGCTGGCATACGCAATACAAGGGGCTGTATTTCTGCGAGAAGGTTCGCAAATTATCTGTTCTTTCGTTAGTTCCGGTATTTGTTCTTCAACTAATTTCTCATATATTTCATTGGTAACAATGTAAATATTTTCTTTCGGACAGATTTTTTTAACTCGCTCATAGGTCTGCTGTATAAGCGTTTGACCTGTTCCCAAAATATCAATAAACTGTTTCGGATGAGATGCCCTGCTGATAGGCCAAAAGCGTGTTCCTATTCCACCCGCCATTATTACACAATAATCATTACTTTTCATCACAAAAATCCTTTAAATTAAACACAAAAATAATTAAATTTTATGGAAAATCAATTTTTAATTACGCCTCATTGTTAAACGGATGAACTTTATAAACCGGATTAAAAAGATATTTTTTTTGATTGCTCATATTCGTACATAAAATACGTTTTTTTAATTTCTTCTCTCTCTTGAAAATGAGATTATTCCTTATTTTAAAGAAATCTCCATCCATCAACTCGTCAATGTATTTTCCCTGAATTTCTGTATCAAAAAAAGATAAGGCTTTATATAAATTAATATCTGTGGTACTTGACGCTTTCGGGTTTTGGATATGGATTAGTAAACTAGCTGATATTTCTTGAGGAAATATTTCATTTTCAATCATTAATAGAATGAGTTTTTTAAAATTGGTTTTCCATAAATTCCCGTGTGGTTTTGAATATAAATGCCCTTCTTTCCAAACTAAATAATGAGCCCATTCATGAAGGAAGGTTATTAAAAATGCATACGAATTTAAATTTCCGTTTATAGAAATTCGGGGACATATTAATTTATTTTTAGCCGTTTTAAAATCGCCCAATTTCGATTTCCTGCTTTTTACTATAATAAAATCAACTTCCTGAAATTTTGTTAATTCAAAAAGAAATGGATAAGCCCTTAAAGGAAAAAAATTACTAGGAATGTTTTCGAAACGTAATAGCAGCCTTTGCATGTTCAAACTTTTGTTCTTTATTTATTTTGCTAAAAGTAGGGCAATCGGGGCATTTCTTTTTCCTAAAAATAAAGCATCCCGAAAATAAAAAGAGAAAAATAATAAGGAATATGAAAAAACTGTTTTTTTTATTTTTAAACATGCTAACTTTGTGGTTTTTGATTTGAACTTCAAAAATAAGAAAATTGTTGTTAGTTTTTTTAACTTTACAAAAAAATAATTCATTTTAATTTGGGACCCATTAGAAAAACATTATACCATATCGGCGGTTACGGTATGTTATTAAAAAGAGTTTTTATGAAACCCGACCGATGGAAGGTGTTCAGAAAACAAACGTTTATCGAAATGGATAATCTATGTATCGATTCTTTAGGTATTGTAGCTATTATATCGGTTTTTATGGGTGCTGTTTTGGTTATACAAACAGCTTATAATATCGATAGTCCTTGGGTGCCTCTTTATACCATCGGTTTTACAACTCGTCAGTCGCTGGTGCTCGAATTTTGTCCTACCATTGTTAGTTTAATATTAGCTGGGAAAGTGGGCTCTCGTATTTCCTCCGAAATAGGAACCATGCGGGTTACCGAACAAATTGATGCGCTGGAAATAATGGGAATTAATTCACCCAATTATTTAATATTACCTAAAATAACAGCATGTGTTTTAATTAACCCTTTTTTAATTATTATCAGTATATTTTTAGGATTAATAGGTGGTTGGTTTGTTGCCATGTTTACCGGTGAAGTTACTACACACGTTTATTTACTTGGAATTCAGTCTTTTTTTGTTCCTTTCGAAATATTTTATGCCCTTATTAAAACAGCGGCCTTTGCTTTTATTATAACCTCTGTTTCCGGTTATCATGGATATATTACAAAAGGAGGAGCTCTAGAAGTGGGACAGTCTAGCACCAAAGCCGTTGTTTACAGTAGTATTTTAATTATTTTAGCCAACTTGGTATTAACACAAATATTGCTCGGATGATAGAAGCAAAAAATATATCGAAAGTTTTTGGCGACCGACACGTACTTAAAGATGTATCGATTCAGTTTGATAAAGGAAAAACGAACCTTATTATTGGAGAAAGTGGTTCCGGAAAAACAGTACTCATGAAATGCCTGGTAGGACTACTAGAAGTTGATAAAGGACAAATTCTTTACGATAAAAGAAATTTTTCGGAGATGCAACTATTCGAGCGTAAAGCTATTCGCCAGGAAATTGGTATGCTGTTTCAAGGTGGGGCTCTTTTTGATTCTTTAAATGTTGAAGAAAACGTGATGTTCCCTTTAAACATGTTTTCTAATATGTCACTCGAAGAAAAACTAGACAGGGTAAATGTTTGCCTGAAACGTGTTAATATTATTAATTCCAATAAATTATTCCCTTCCGAAATAAGTGGCGGTATGAAAAAAAGAGTAGCTATTGCACGTGCCATTGCTATGAAACCGCAATACCTCTTTTGCGATGAACCTAATTCCGGCCTCGACCCCAAAACTTCTATTTTAATAGATAATCTTATAAATGAAATTACCCACGAATACAATATTACAACGGTTATTAATACCCACGATATGAATTCGGTAATTGAAATTGGCGATAAAATTGCATTTATTTATAAAGGACAGCTGTGGTGGGAAGGAACTAGCCTCGATATTCTTCATTCTCAAAATGAAGAACTCAATAATTTTGTGTATGCAACCGAGTTGCTTAGAAAACTGAAAGGCTAAGCTTTTTCTTTATATTCCTTTTACAATTTCATTCATCACATTATCGGCTAACCGACTGGCTCCTATGCGAAATAAAGAATTATTCAACCACGTATTTCCTAAAACAGCATATATAAGTTTAACATAATTTATGGCATCGGCCGGTTCCGAAATGCCACCTGCCGGCTTTATTCCGACTTTTTTATTGGTTTTAAGATAATACTCATTTATAGCATCAAGCATCGTTAACATGGCTTCTGGAGTGGCTGCACGACTAATTTTACCGGTAGATGTTTTTAAAAAATCGGCATCTGCATGCATAGCTATTTCGCTAGCTCTTCTAACATGGGTAAGAGATTCTAATTCGCCTGTTTCTAATATAACTTTTAAATGTATATTCTTACAAATATCTTTAATTGCGGAAATTTCATCAAAAACGGCATGGTAGTTGCCTTCCAGCAGCTTACCGCGCGATATAACCATATCTATTTCGTCGGCTCCTTCATCAATAGCATACCGTACTTCGCTTAGTTTTATGGGTAAAGGCGATTGTCCGCTTGGGAATGCACCGGCAACCGAAGCCGTTTTTATTCCGGTATTTTTTAATTCTTTTTTTACTATATGTACCAGCGTTGGATAAACACATACCGCTGCAACATTAGGAATAGTAGCGTGTTTTTCATGAAATGATTTTGCTTTATTGCAAACATCAACAATTTTTGCAGAGGTATCAGAACCTTCTAAAGAAGTAAGATCAATGCTGCTTAAAATAAATTTATACAACTCCATGTCCGAAAAACAGGTCAAATCGGGCTTTATTATTTCTTTTACCCTACGTTCAACTGCTGTTGTATTTATTTCGGGTGTTTGTGAAAAATCAATCATTGTTTTTCTTTCAAAGATAAAATATTTTATACGTATTTAAAAAGCAAATACATTTTCACTTTTTCTATCAAACCCTAATTGTGAAGATATTTAAAAATGAATACTTTTTATTTTTATAATCTGATTTATAAAAACGATTTTTTGCAATATATTTTTACTATCTTGCAAATAGCCTAAACTATTAACGATTGAAAAATGAAAATAAACAATTTACATAAGGAAACTGCTCCTTTTGGGAATACACCTAAAATGCCAGTCTTATTTCTCGGACATGGGAGCCCAATGAATGCAATTGAAGAGAATGAGTTTGTAGAAGGGTTTCGAAACATTGCAAAATCAATTCCTAAACCAACTGCCATTCTTTGTGTTTCGGCTCATTGGGAAACTCCCGGTACTTTTGTTACAGCGATGGACTTGCCTAAAACCATCCACGATTTCGGTGGTTTTCCACAAGCTCTTTTCGATGTACAATACCCGGCTCCGGGTAGTCCTGCCCTGGCTAACGAAATAAAATCGTTAATAACAACGACCTCTGTTGAATTAGATTATAATTGGGGCCTCGACCATGGTGCATGGAGTGTTATTAAACACATGTATCCTAAAGCAGAAGTCCCTGTAGTACAAATGAGTCTCGATTATTCGCAAAAACCACAATATCATTATAATTTAATGAAAGAATTAGCCTTACTTCGAAAAAAAGGAGTTCTTATTATAGGGAGTGGCAATATGGTTCACAACTTACGCTTGGTAGCTTGGGATAAGTTTAATTCCGATAACTATGCCTTCGATTGGGCTTTAGAAGCTAGCGAAAAAATGAAAAAATATATTCTTGCTGGCGACCATCTTCCGCTAATCAATTACAGTAGTCAGGGTAAAGCCTTTGAACTGGCTATCCCAACACCGGAACATTATTTGCCTTTATTATACGCATTGGCATTAAAGGAAGAAAATGAAGATATTAAATTGTTTAACGACAAGGCGGTGGCAGGTTCTTTAACAATGACATCGGTAATAATAGGATGACGTATTATTATTAAAGAGGTAAAAAAGAATGAAATTGAGAATGAAAAAATGAGGTTTTTACCCTATTGATTTGTTTTGTTTTTTAAAGGTTCTTTGTCGTCAAATCTTTTTAAAAAAACAAAACATGAAAACAAAATTACTCTTTTTCACTATTGCCATTCTTTGTTCAACATTTACAAATGCACAATGGCAACAAACATCTTTAAACACGGTGCCTGCCTATTGTCTTGCTTTAAATGGGTCGAATATTTTTGCAGGAAGTAGTACAGGGATGTACCTCTCTTCCAATAACGGAACTAATTGGAATTCTGCGAATACCGGATTAACTTCTAATATTATTAAATCCCTTGCCGTTAGTGGTACTAATATTTTTGCAGGAACCGAAGGCTATGGCGTATATAGCTCATCAAATAATGGAAGTAATTGGGATGCTACGACTTTAATGGATGCTATTGTCCCTGCTATAGCAGTATGTGGTAATAATATTTTTGCAGGAACATTCGAAGGGGTTTTCTTATCTACCAACAACGGGGTAGCTTGGAATGCAGTGAATACAGGTTTATCGCATACAACTGTTTTTTCGTTAGCCCTAAACTCAAGCACTCTTTTTGCCGGAACCATAGATGGAGGGGTTTATAAACGAACATTAGCTGAAATGATATCGGGTATAAATGAAATAGATAACGAAAAATCCATTTCTATTTTTCCCAATCCTTTTTCGTTCGAAACGGTATTAAAAACAAAGAATGGGTTTAAAAATATTAGCTTAAGCATTTACAACTCCTTCGGACAGCAAGTAAAACAAATAAACAATATTTCCGGGCCAACAATAAACGTGCAACGAGATAATTTACCAAGTGGAATATATTTTATACAACTTGCAGATGAAAACAATGTAATTACAACATTGAAATTAATTATTACCGACTAAGAAAAATAACGAGCTTATAGAATAAAATGTTTTTAGAAAATAGGTGTTTTAAATTTTAACGTATATAAGCTCGTTTTTCTTATTATAACGATAACATAGATCCAATCTGTATTAATTATAATATTAATATTGTTTTTTTTTAAAAAATTTAAACAAGAATTAATATCAAAATTTTGGCTATAAAAATGGGTAGTTAATTTAAAAAAATTCGGACATTGTTTTATTGACTCGTTATTATTACTAATGCAACAATATTAACTGCAAATGCAATGCCCCAATTAGACCAAATTTTACGTTGTTTAATTTTTTTTGCTCTATCAGTATAACCATAATAATAATCTCTTTTTTTCATCAAATCTGGATCCGTATAATTCAAGTTTTTTTCTTTTGGTGGTGTTGTTGAACAAGTAATTGCAGGAATTAATCCAACAAGAGGCGAAATTAAGCTTACAAGTAATGTGCCTGTACCAGCATATTTATAGCCTCTGTAGTGTCTTAATGCATCTGATTGTCCTTTAGGAAAAAGATCGCGATTAGATTCATTTTCAGAAGTAGTATTTTCGTTTTTTTTCTCTTCAAAAAAAACATCATTGGTGCCATTTTCGTATATAATCATTATTACATCTGATTTAAGTATTGTATAAGTTGGGCCATCCAGATTGTCGGTTTTTTTATACTTAATTTCACTTTGTCCAACTTCTAAAATTTTTGTTTTAATTTCTGCTCCTGTTTTTTTTGTTATAATATCTTGAGCATAACAAGTTGACATAATAAATATAACTGTCAGTATTGTAAAAAATATTTTCTTCATTTTCTTCATTTTTTTAAAATTTTCCTACTTATAAAACTTTTCGGTATATCCCCGTTTTTATTAACAGCTGATTTAAATTTCTTTTAAAATTACTTTTTCTGTAATTTGAGGATAATATGTATGTTCCAGTTCGTGTATTTTTCCTGTTTTGTGCGCCACTTGAACGCTCTAAAAATTCATTATTGATATTCAGGC
>DAOLWT010000003.1:0-26236 GCA_035421345.1 Bacteroidales bacterium | reverse complement strand
ATTGTAAAATTTAAAATATCCGTTGGACTATTTTAAATTTACAATTGGTATAATAATATCATATATTTTATTTTTTTCATTTTCTTACAATTCTTTTTCAAATGTTTACTAAATTGCACTTTAAATAAATAGATATGAGAACGAAACTAGCTATTATTTTCAGCATTTTTACCTTATTCGGATTTGCAGGTAATATTTCTAATAACCTATCAATTCCATTAAACAAAAAAGATCTTCCAAATAGTTCATTGGTTTTTAAAAATGAATATGAAAAAGAATGGAAAAAAGTAGATTCTCTAATTGATTTAAGGTTATCGGAATCAGCACTCAAGGTCGTACTCAAAATCTATAAAACCGCTAAACAAGAAAATAATGCCACCCAGTTTATTAAAGCAATTATGTATAAAATGAAACTGGAGAATGAATATCAAGAAGATTCTTACGAAAGAAGTATTAAAAATCTGGAAACAGAATTAAAAGATGCTACATATCCGGTTAAACCGATTTTACATTCGGTATTAGCTGAAATGTACTGGCGTTATTACAGTATGAATCGCTATGAATGGCTTGAACGGACAGAAACAATTGATTTTACAGACGATGATATAAAAACATGGGATCTTAAAAAACTACTTAAAAAAGTAATAACCCATTATATTTCCTCTTTGGAAGAAACAGATTTGTTAAAAAGTACAAAATTAGATGACTATGATGATATTATTTTAAAAGATACAGAAACTCGATTCCTAAGACCTACTTTATACGATTTTATTGCACATCGTGCAGTCGACTTTTTTATAAATGATGAATCGGAGTTAACAAAACCAATTTATAAATTTAATATTAATAGCGAGGATTATTTTAAATCTTCCAATGAATTTGTGAAACTTTCTATTATTAACAAAGATTCATTATCCTTAAAATACTACGCTACAAAAATATTACAAGAATTAATTGCTTTTCATTTAACAGATGATGACCCTTCTGCATTGATAGATGTGGAGATAAAAAGATTAAAATTTATTAAATCCAATGCATCCATAGAAAAGAAAGATAGTTTATATTTAAATGCGTTACTTGAACTGGAAAAAAGATTTAATAAGAATGAATCATCTACAGAAGTAACTTACGAAATTGCCGATTATTATTTTAACAAAGGAAATAATTACACGCCTTCCGTATCAGAAGAAAACAAATGGATGATTAAAAATGCCTTCGAAAAATGTAATGAAGCAATTAAAGCGTTTCCTAATTCTTATGGCGGGAAAAAATGTAATAGTTTATTATTCACAATTACGCAAAAATCTATTCGAATGACTGTCGAAGAGGGTAATGCACCCGAAAAACCTTTTCGTTCGTTATTCCAGTATAAAAATGTTTCCACCGTTACATTTCGTATTATAAAAATTACCCACGATGAAAATGAAAAATTGATTAAAAAATATTACGGAGAAGAGCTTATAAAACAATATGTAAAAAAACCGGTATTAAAAGAATGGGATGTTACATTTCCAAACGACGGAGATTATCAGGAACATGCTGCCGAAATTAAAATTGATGCACTTCCTTATGGTTTCTATGTTATATTGGCATCGAATACGTCCACGTTTTCATTGAATAAACAGTTAATTACGTATTCCGATTTTTGGGTTACTGATTTATCTTTTATAAAACGGACAAACGAAGATGGAACTTTCGATTTTTATGTGCTAGACAGAGAAACAGGTAAACCAATAAAAGGAGTAATAGCACAACCCTTTATTATTAAATACAATAATAATACAAGTGAACTAGAAAAAATAAAAGAAGATAAATATATTACCGATACAGACGGATATTTTAAATTATTAAATAAAAATACTGGGTATAATCATATAAATATTGAGTTTTCTAATGAAAAAGATTTTTTTGTTCCACAAAATTCTTTTTATCAATATTCATACAATAGAGATATAAATGCATATCAGGAAAAAACATATTTTTTTACCGACAGAGCCATATATAGACCCGGGCAGACGATCTATTTTAAAGGAATTCTTTTACAAACAGATTCTACCGGAAAGAAATACGAAATAAAACCAAACACAAAAACAATGGTTATTTTGAATGATGTAAATAATCAAAAAGTTTCTGAGATAGAATTAACTTCCAACGAATATGGTACGTTTACCGGAACATTTACCGCTCCTGCTGAAATTACAGGCATGGTTACCATTGCAAATCCAAGCGGTATGAAAGATGTATTAGTAGAAGAATATAAACGTCCGAAATTTGAAGTGAAATTTAATCCGGTAAAAGGGAGTTATAAACTTAATGAGTTGCTCACAATTAAAGGAACTGCAACTGCCTATGCCGGAAACGTAATTGATCAAGCACAAGTTCAATACCGAGTAGTTCGGAATGCTTCATTTCCTCGTTGGTGGTTTTGGTGGAGAGGGCATTATCCTATTTCAGATGAAATAGAAATTACCAATGGAGTTACCACTACTAATGAGAATGGAGAATTTGATATTACATTTAAAGCAATTCCCGATTTAAGTATTGAAAAAAAATCTAATCCTACATACACCTTTACTGTTTATGCCGATGTAACCGATTTAAATGGAGAAACACATTCGGCACAGGAAGCAATATCGGTTGGGTATGAATCAATAAAATTAGCTATTAATCTTCCTTCTGAACTGGAAAAATCGCATAAAGGAGAGTTTGAAATTTCTGTTACTAACCTGAATGGAGAGAAAGATACCGCAAAAAAAGGTACTATAAAAATATTTAAACTCAAACAAGCTCAAAAAGTATTCAGGAAACGTGAATGGCAGAAACCCGATAAATTTCTAATGACACAAGAAGAATACTATACTTTGTTTCCGTATGATATATATGATGATGAAGATAATATGTATAAATGGGAAAAGGAAGAAAATGTTTTTGAAATGATTTTTGAATCACCCCAAGATTCACTCGTTAAAATTAAAAATCTAAAAAAATGGAAGCTCGGATCCTATGTACTCGAAGCAAAAGCGTTTGACAAATACGGGGAAGAGGTAACATATTTTTCTTATTTCACGGTTTATGATAAAAACGAAAATCCTACTCCTGCTAATACAGCAAGTTATTTTAATATGGTAAAAAGTTATGCCGAACCAGGCGATAGCATCTCATTTATTTTAGCTACAAGAGATACAGATACCCGTTTTCATTATGAAATAGAATACGACGGAAAAATAATAATGAAAGAATGGGTTAAATTGAATAATGAACAAAAACAGATATATATCCCGATAAAAGAAGAATACAGAGGCGGACTGGCTCTTCATGTTTTTAATGTTAAACATAATAGGTGTAATATTTACAAAGAAACGGTAAGAGTTCCATATACCAACAAAGAGCTGGATATAGCATTTGAAACATTTAGAGATAAGCTGTTACCCGGACAACAAGAAGAATGGAAAATAAAGATTAAAGGAAATAATGGAGAGAAAGTACTTGCCGAAATGTTAGCGGCTATGTACGATGCTTCATTGGATTCTTATGCTCCCAATGCATGGTATTTCGATATATATAATTCGTTGTATTCCTACTTATCATGGGATAAATACTATAGTTATAAAACAAAAGTGTCGAATACCATTTCTTTCTATAAGGAAGATAGAGCTTATATAGGATACCGAAAATATGAAAGCCTAAATTGGTTTGGATTTTATTATGGCAATCGTTACAAGAGTTTGTATGCCTTAGACGAAGCAGCTCCTGTAATGAGTATTGCCAATGGAGAAGTTTCAAAGTCAGTTAATTTTAATGCACCGGAAGTTGAATATACAGATACTATATTAGAAGAAGTAGGTGGTATGGGAATGGGCGGAGGAGAAAATATTACAAACGAACTTTCTGGAATTACGGCTCGTTCTAATTTTAATGAAACTGCCTTTTTTTATCCGCAGCTTCAAACTAATGAAAACGGAGAAGTCGTTATTTCTTTTGTTATTCCGGAAGCATTAACTAAATGGAAAATGATGGGTTTGGCTACAACCAAAGATTTAAAAGTAGGACAGATTGAAAAAACGCTGCTTACACAAAAAGAATTGATGATTGTACCTAATGCACCTAGATTCTTTAGAGAGGGTGATAAAATTACATTCACGGCAAAAGTGTCAAATCTCACCGAAAATGAATTAAATGGAAATGCGCAGTTATTTTTATACGATGCTATAAGTATGAAAGAAATTGATGGAATATGTAAGAACACAAATGCACTTAAAACCTGCTTGGTTAAAAAAGGAGAGAGTGTTTCTGTTTCTTGGGATTTTGAAATACCGGAAGAGCTAAGTGCCATTAAATATAAAGTAGTTGCGAAAGCAGGAAATTTTACCGATGGAGAAGAAATGACAATACCAGTTTTAAATAATAGCATCTTGGTAACGGAAACATTGCCTTTACAAGTAAACGGGAAAGAAACAAAAGAATTTACTTTTGAGAAATTGCTCCATTCAAAATCATCTACTACAATTAAAAATCATAAACTTACGTTAGAATATACTTCTAACCCGGCATGGTATGCTATTCAGGCTTTGCCCTATTTGCTGGAGTATCCATACGATTGTGCTGAACAGGTTTTTAGTCGTTACTTTGCTAACAGCATAGCTTCTCATATTGTTAATTCTTATCCTAAGATTAAGTCTGTGTTCGAAAGTTGGAAAAATTTAACACCTAATACGCTTTTATCGAACCTCGAAAAAAACCAGGAGTTAAAATCATTACTTTTAGAAGAAACTCCATGGGTAATGGATGCACAAAACGAGAACGAGCGTAAACAAAGAATATCCTTACTTTTCGATCTTAATAAAATGAGTTATGAGTTACATAAGGCATTAAAACAATTGGAAAAAATGCAATTATCAAATGGAGGATGGCCATGGTTTGGAGGGGTAAAAGACGATCGATATATTTCGCAATATATTATTACCGGGTTCGGACATTTGGATAATTTACAGGTAAAAGATATACGAGAAGATGAAACATCTTGGTTCATGGTAAAAAAAGGGGTACAATATTTAGATAATAAAATGCGAGAAGACTATGAAGACATAAAGAAATATTCAAAAAAAGAAGAAATTAATAAAAATCATTTAAGCGCATTAAACATACAATACCTTTATGCCCGTAGTTATTTTATAAACGATATTGCCATTGATAAAAAAAATAAAGAAGCCTTCGATTATTTTTCTACGCAAGCAAAAACCTATTGGAATCAACAAAATAGGTATTTACAGGGAATGATTGCATTGGCATTACATAGGTTAGGAGAGAAAAAGGAACCGATAGCCATTATAAAATCATTAAAAGAAAACGCCTTGGTAAGTGAAGAAATGGGAATGTATTGGAAAGAAATGTCGTCCGGATATTATTGGTATCAGTCACACATAGAAAAACAAGCATTATTAATTGAAGCATTCGATGAGGTTGCAGATGATACCGCTTCGGTAGAAAAAATGAAAACATGGTTACTAAAACAAAAACAAACACAAAATTGGAAAACCAGTAAAGCGACCACTGAAGCTTGTTATTCTTTGTTGTTAAGAGGAACCAATTGGTTAGCAAGTGATCAGTTGGTTGAGATAACGCTAGGAAAAGAAAAAATAAATCCGTTAAAAATGGAAGATTTGAAAATTGAAGCAGGTACCGGATATTTTAAAACTTCTTGGAGTGGAGAAAATATTTCTTCTGAAATGGGGAATGTTAAAATCAAAAAATCGGATGCAGGTGTTTCTTGGGGCGCTTTATATTGGCAATACTTCGAAAACCTTGATAAAATTACAGAAGCAGAGACACCATTAAAGCTTGAAAAGAAATTATTTGTTACGAAAACCTCCGATACCGGTCCGCTTATTCAATTAATAACAGATACAACCAATTTAAAAGTAGGCGATAAAATAAAAGTTCGGATTGAGCTTACAGTTGACCGCGACATGGAGTATGTTCACATGAAAGATATGCGCGCTTCGGGTTTCGAACCGATTAATGTAATATCTCAATATAAATTTCAGGATGGATTAGGATATTATGAAAGCACGCGCGATGCGGCAACCAATTTCTTTTTTTCCTATTTACCCAAAGGGACCTATGTTTTTGAATACCCATTATGGGTAACGCATAAAGGAGACTTCAGCAATGGTATTACCACTATACAATGTATGTATGCACCTGAATTTTCATCTCATTCGGAAGGAAAAAGAGTGAATGTGAAGGAATAAAAGTTTAAAATAAATGCCATAAAATTATTAACAAAGAAATTTCGAGTTTCTTAAAAAAGAAAAATTTAGTATATTGCACATAATTTTATATTAGAAATAATGAGTTTAAAGCATACTATAAGTATAGAGGATTTTGGAGAAAAACAATTTCAAATTAAACTTATTGAAGAGGTTGAGGACAAAGCTATTTTAACACACTACCTGAATAATTTTAAAAATGGAATCAAAAAGCATTACCAAAAAGAGGCTTTAAATACACTTAAACAGTTTATAAAATATAAACAAAAGGAAAGTGAGATATCAATTGTTGCTGAAGATGCTTTACAACAACTTTTATTTGAAGTAGAAAATGTTCCATTTCCAACACCTAAAAATTATACTTTTAAATTTATTGATTTATTTGCTGGTATTGGCGGTTTTAGGTTAGCATTACAAAATATTGGAGGGAAGTGTATTTATACAAGCGAGTGGAATAATGATGCTAAAAAAACATACAAAGAAAATTTTGGAGAAATTCCATTTGGCGATATAACAAAGGAAAGAAATAAGAACTATATTCCTGATAATTTTGATATTTTGTGTGCTGGCTTCCCTTGTCAAGCATTTTCAATTGCAGGTTATCAAAAAGGGTTTGCAGATATAAGAGGAACTTTGTTTTTTGATATTGAGCAAATTGTAGAAAAGCACAAACCCAAGGTTGTGTTTTTAGAAAATGTAAAAAATCTTATTTCCCACAACAACGGAAATACTTTTAAAACTATTGTCGATATTTTAGAAACGAAACTAAAGTATAAAGTATTTTATAAAGTATTAAACTCTGCTACACATGCCAATATTCCTCAAAATCGAGAAAG
Organism: Bacteroidales bacterium; assembly: GCA_035421345.1. GTDB lineage: Bacteria > Bacteroidota > Bacteroidia > Bacteroidales > CG2-30-32-10 > DAOLWT01. The sequence continues at coordinate 19,131 of DAOLWT010000003.1, read as the reverse complement.
GATTTTCATAGTTGCTTTTGATCCAAAGCAAGTTAAAAACTATTCTAAATTTGAATTTCCAAAACCTATAAAACTTACTAAAACAATACACGATTGTTTGGAAAACGGTAAACAATCAGATAATTATTATTATTCCAGGATCCATCCATATTATCCTGAACTTGAAAAAACAATAATTTCAAAGGATACAGTTTATCAATGGCGTAGAGTTTATGCAAGAGAAAACAAAAGTAATCTCTGCCCAACTTTAACAGCAAATATGGGAGCAGGAGGACACAATGTCCCATTGATTAAAGATAATTTTGGAATTAGAAAATTAACTCCAAAAGAATGTTTTGCATTTCAAGGTTATCCAATTGAAAAATACATTTTACCTCCTATTGCAAATAGTAAACTTTATATGCAAGCAGGAAATTCTGTTACAACAACTTTAATTGAAAGAATTGCAACTCAGATAAAAAATGTATTATGAAGTCGTTTGTAGAAATAGACAAAGAAAATAAGGGAGATTATTTAAAACTGCTTTCAGCAGTCTCAAAATTGTCTGGTTTATTTAGTGAAAGTTCTATTCCTTTTATAAATTATCGTGTTGCTGAAAATATTTTTTGCAGAAGTTTTAAAGCAAATAACTTAAGTCGTTCGGACACGGCTTTTGATGCCAATTATAATTCTATTGGTATTGGGTTAAAAACATTTACTTGTAATTCAAATACCAGTACAGAAAAAGTTGCCGAATTCAACTCTCTTTCAAGAGTTTTAAATGCTTTTAAGGGTAAAGAACTTGCAATGAAGTTAGGTGAATTTAGAAATGATAGAATAAATTTAGCTAACAGACTTTACAATATTAAAAGTTCTTTATATCACATTGTTGCTCGTAAAGAAAGGGAGTTATTTCTTTATGAAACAGATTATGATACGATTAATATTTCAAATATTCATTCTATAAAAGATAATAAAGCTAGTTTGCAATTTGAAGATGGTAACAATTTATACTCTTACAATCATTCAAAAAGTACATTATTTAGAAAATTTATCATACCTAAAAATGCATATAGATTACCAATTGAAATAATTGAAGATCCATATACTTTATTACTTGAATTATTTGAAAAAAAGGTTTTTAAGCCTGCAAATGATAAATTAGTTAAAGGTCAAAATTTTGTTGTACTTCCACTTTATGGAATGAGAAAAAATGAGAAATTTATCTTTGAAAAATCAGGATTAAATCAATGGAATGCTGGAGGGAGAACCCGTGATATGGGTGAAATTTATATCCCAATTCCAATAGAAATTCACAAAAAATATAATAATTTTTTTCCTACAAGAGATACGCATTTTAATTTATCAATTCCAACAGGAGAAACATTTACAGCAAAAGTTTGTCAAGATAACTCAAAAGCATTAATGACCGACCCGAATAAGGCAATGTCTGATTGGCTTTTAAGAAAAGTACTTAGATTAAAAGAAGGAGAACTTGCCACAATGGGAAAATTGGATAAACTTGGCTTTGATAGTGTAATTATTATAAAAACAGATAAAAAAAAATTCAAAATAGATATAATGAAAACAGATTCTTATAAAGAATTTTGCAATGAATAATAAAGACATAAATAACCCAACATCAAAAATGCAAAAAAGCTACCAACGGTAGCTTTTTAATTATGATAATTTTTTCTTTACTTCTAATTGTTCAAACCCTTCAATAATATCACCTTCTTTAATATCATTAAAATTATGAATATTTAATCCGCATTCGTAACCGGCATTTACTTCTTTTACGTCATCTTTAAAACGTTTCAGCGAACCCAGTTCACCGGTATAAATAACAATACCATCACGTATCAGTCTAATTTTGGTATTACGGGTAATTTTCCCGTCGAGCACCATACAACCGGCAATAGTACCTACTTTCGTTATTTTAAATACTTCTCTAATTTCGATATTGCTGGTAATTTTTTCTTCAATATCGGGAGATAACATTCCTTCAATGGCCGATTTAAGCTCATTGATAGCATTGTAAATAATAGAATACAAACGAATATCTATTTGTTCTTGTTCAGCCAATTTACGTGCACTTAATGATGGTCGTACTTGGAAACCAATAATAATGGCATTTGATGCAGATGCAAGCAAAACATCGGATTCTGTAATTTGTCCGACAGATTTATGAATTACATTAACAACAACTTGTTCGGTAGATAGTTTTAGTAACGAATCGGTTAGTGCCTCAATAGAGCCATCCACATCCCCTTTAATAATTACATTTAGTTCTTTAAAATCGCCTATAGCAATACGTCTTCCAATTTCATCTAACGTAATATGTTTTTGTGTTCTTAATCCTTGTTCTCGTTGTAGCTGTAAACGTTTGGTTGCAATATTCTTCACTTCATGTTCATCATCCATCATATTAAACTTATCTCCTGCTTGTGGAGCTCCGTTTAATCCGAGTATTAATACAGGAGTTGAAGGGCCGGCTTCTTTAATCGTTGAACCGCGTTCATTAAACATGGCTTTTACTCTACCATACGTACATCCGGCAAGGATCATGTCTCCAATGCGAAGGGTTCCATTCTGAACAAGCACGGTGGCTAAATAACCTCTTCCTTTATCGAGCGATGATTCTATAATAGTTCCGTGTGCATTTTTTTTCGGGTTCGATTTTAGTTCAAGAAGTTCTGCTTCGAGTAATACTTTATCGAGTAAAAGGTTTAAATTTAAATCTTTTTTAGCAGAAATTTCTTGCGATTGGTATTTTCCTCCCCAATCTTCAACAAGAAAATTTAAATTAGCCAATTGTTCCTTTATCTTTTCAGGATTTGCATTTGGTTTGTCAATTTTATTAATAGCAAAAATAATAGGAACTCCTGCTGCAGAAGCATGGTTAATGGCCTCTTTGGTTTGTGGCATTACACTATCATCGGCTGCAACTACAATAATAACAATATCTGTAACTTGAGCACCACGGGCACGCATGGCAGTAAATGCTTCGTGACCAGGGGTATCTAGAAATGTTATTCTTTTCCCATTATCGAGCAATACTTCATAAGCCCCAATATGTTGTGTTATACCACCAGACTCACCGGCAATAACATTGGTGTTGCGGATATGATCGAGTAAAGAAGTCTTCCCATGATCCACATGTCCCATAACAGTTACAATTGGGTGGCGATGTACTAAATCTTCTGGTTTATCGGTGTTTTCACGAATGGCTTCTTGTACATCAACACTTACAAATTCTACTTTATAGCCAAATTCATCTGCAATAATAGTTAGTGTTTCCGCATCCATTCGTTGATTAATAGAAACAAACAAACCTAAATTCATACAAGTAGAAATAATCTGGTTAACAGAAACATTCATCATGGTAGCCAGCTCATTCGCAGTAACAAATTCGGTTACTTTAATTACTTTTTTATCTTCTTCTTGTCTGTCAATTTCTTCTTGTATATGCTGACTAGCTATTTCTCTTTTCTGACGGCGGTATTTTGACGCTTTTGATTTCCCTGAACCGCTTAATCTAGCTAGTGTTTCTTTAATTTGTTTTTGTATTTCCTCGTCCGAAACTTCCGGTTTAACTTGATCTTTTTTAAATAATTTCTTCTCTATAAATTTGGGTTTGCCCTGCGTATTATTACTATTGTTGTTCGTATTCGTATTTGTGCCAGTAGTGGTATTCGCATTTGGGTTCGCTGTATTTACTTTGAAATCTTTTTTAATTCTTTTTCTTTTTTTCTTTTTATTACGTAACTCCTCGTTAGAAGATGCTACCGGCTTTTTTTGAATTTCTTTTTGAACAGGTAGCTCCATTTTTCCAAGAATAGTAGGACCTCCTAATTTAACAAAATCGGTAGGCATAAAATTATCGGGAACTTTTTCTACCGGTTTTTCAACAGGTAAATCAACGGGTGGTTCCGTTTTTGTAATTTCTTCTGCAATAATTTCTTTAGAAGGAATTTCTTTTTCTACTTCAATAAGTGGTTTTTTTATTTCTGCCGTTCTAGCTTTTCTTTCTTCTTCTTTTTCTTCTTTGGTTTTTTTATCCGGTTTTGTTTTCGTATTCATTGAGTCAAGGTCAATTTTTCCAATAACCTTGATTTTAGATTCCTGTTCTTCCGAAATTTTTTCAGGTTCAGGAGTTTTTACTTTTGGAAGAATAACTTCTTCTTGTTTTTCAACAACCGGAATTTCGTTTGAAATTTCAATCTTTTCAGCTGTTATTTCCTCTTCAACAATTTCTTTAGCCGTAATTTTTTTTGAAGATTTTTTTTCTTTTATTTCCGATTTGTCCGCTTTCCCTTTTTTAGTTTTTGTTTCTTCCGTAATCTCTTTCTCTGCCGGTTTTTCTTCTTTCGTTTTATTTGTTTTGGCTTTTTTCTCCAACTTTTCAGAATCTATTTTCCCTAAAATTTTAGGTGTTTTTATTTCTATATCTTCCTTTTCTACTCTGAAAACTTCTTTAGGAGCGGAAGAGGTAGGTTTTATATCTTTTATTAACAATTCTTTCGATTCGGTATCATCCTCTTTTGCTTTAGCAACAGGTTTTGTATCGTCGATAGTAATTGTTTCTTTTTTAGCAAAAGAGATGCCTACTTTTTTAGATTCTTCTTTTACATTTCTTTCTAATTGAAATTCTTTAACCAGAATTTCATAAATGTCGGAAGATATTTTGGTGTTTGGATTCATCTCAATATGATGTCCTTTTTTCGAAAGAAAATCAACAATGGTTTGTAATCCTATATTGAACTCTTTTGCTACCTTGCTAAGCCTTAATACTTGTGGTATGTCTGTCATACTTAAACTTTCTGTTTTATTCTATAATATAAAGGAATATGATGATAAAATTATAATTTAGTTTTTATTCGAATTCCGATTTTAGTATTCTTATTACTTCTTTAATCGTTTCTTCTTCCAAGTCGGTACGCTTCACAAGCTCATCAATACTCAACTCCAGCACACTTTTGGCGGTATCACAACCAATGGTTTTAAATTCTTCAATAATCCATTCGTCAATTTCGTCGCTGAATTCCATTAAGTCAACATCTTCTGTATCTTCTTCTGTATCGCGATAAACATCTATTTCATACCCGCTTAATTTGCCGGCTAGCTTAATGTTAAAGCCTCCTTTACCAATAGCAAGGGAAACTTGATCGGGCTTTAAGTAAACTTCTGCTCTTTTAGTATCATCATGAATTACAATGGATGATATTTTTGCAGGACTTAATGCACGCTGAATATACAAGGAAGGGTTGCTAGTGTAATTAATAACATCAATATTTTCATTCTTTAATTCACGAACAATTCCATGAATACGAGATCCTTTCATCCCCACGCATGCGCCCACAGGGTCAATACGGTCATCGTACGATTCTACAGCTACTTTGGCTCTTTCACCAGGTACACGTACAATATTTTTTATCGTAATTAATCCGTCGAATACTTCCGGAACTTCTGCTTCAAAAAGGCGCTCTAAAAAGACAGGGGAGGTTCTTGATAAAATAATAACGGGTGTATTATTTTTCATGTCGACTTTAGAAACCACTGCTCGTAAAGAATCACCCTTGCGGTAAAAATCGGAAGGAATCTGCTCCGATTTAGGAAGAATGAGTTCTATCCCTTCATCATCGAGGATTAAAATTTCTTTTTTCCACACTTGATATACTTCTCCAGCAATTATTTCACCAATTCTTTCTTTATATTTTTTGTATACATTATCTTTTTCCAGATCCAAAATTTTGGAAGCTAAATTTTGACGAATCGATAGAATTTCTCTTCGACCGAATTTTTCCATATTAAATTCTTCCGAAACATCTTCTCCAATTTCGAAATCGGGTTCTATCTTAACAGCTTCCGAATAAGCAATTTGTTGGTTAGGATCTTCTACCGCTCCATCTTCAACAATAGTACGGTTTCTCCATATTTCCAAGTCTCCTTTGTCAACGTTTACGATAATATCAAAGTTATCGGCCGATCCGAATTTTTTTGTCAGCATACTTCTGAAAACATCTTCCAGAATACGCATCATGGTTGCACGGTCAATGTTTTTAAATTCCTTAAACTCGGAAAAAGATTCTACTAAATTGATATGTTCCATTGGTATATTGAAATTAAATATTTACTACTATTTTCGTTTCTTTTATTTCATCAAAAGTAAAAGAGTGTGTTTTTTTTATGATTTCCTTTTTCTTATTAATTTTTTCGATACTTGTTGTGGTTATTTCAACTCCATTATCCGTAATTTCGTTAAGAACACCGCTTTCTTTCTTTCCGTCTTTCAATAATACGTTTACTTCTCTTCCTTTATTTTTTATATACTGTCTTTTTAATGTTAACGGAAAATCTAGTCCGGCAGAAGAAACTTCCAATTCAAAATCTTCTTTATCACGGTCGAGCATTGATTCAATAAAACGACTAAGTTGAATACAGTTAGAAATAGCAATGCTACTGTCAGCATCAATATAAACCATAATTTTATTTCCCGGCTTAACTTTTATAGAAACCGGAAATTGGTCTGTTCCTTCCAAATGCTTTTCTACTAATTCTTTTATATATTCTTCTTTTATCATTCGAATAGCTGGTTTTATTTCAATGAAAGAGGGGACTATCGCCCCCTCTTTCTATAAAATCGTACGTGATTAATAGTACAAAGGTACTAAATATTTTTAATCTACCAAATAATTTTATGTTATGTTAAAAAGAGACTTTAATTCGTTTAGGCTTATTTTATCAGTGCATCAAATAAAATAGCTATCGGATGGTATGCATTGCGACCGGTTCCGTCTTTTATTTGATGTCGACAACTGGTACCGGGAGCTGCAATTAATACATTTTCGGTGATTTTTCGTATTTCGGGAAATAATACCAACTCCCCTACTTTCATAGATACTTCATAATGCTCTTTTTCGTACCCAAAAGCTCCAGCCATTCCGCAACAACCCGATTTTATTTCTTCTACTTTATAGTTTTCAGGTATTTCAAGCATTTTTTTAGTAGGAACAGTAGACGCAATCGATTTCTGATGACAATGGCCATGTAATTTAATGCTAGCGTTTTCTTTTGAAAATAAATTTTTATCGATTTTCCCTTTTTCAAATTCTTCTGCAATAAATTCATCAATCATCCAGGAATTAGACGCTAAACGAACCGCATCCGGTTTTAAAGCATCATCTACCAGTTCTTTATATTCATCTCTAAATGTTAATATCCCCGAAGGTTCTATTCCTAATAAAGGTGTTTTTTCCGATATTAAGTCTTTAAGCATAAGAACATTGGTATTCGCAATTTTTTTTGCTTTTCGTAATAAACCCTTTGAAAGGTATGTCCTCCCACTTTGAATATGCTTGGGTAATTCAACCTGATACCCTAATTGGGTTAGCAGTTTTACCGCTTTTATGCCTATTTCGGTATCATTATAATTTGTAAATTCATCTGCAAACAAATACACTTTCCCCTTGGTTAATGCCGCCACATTTCGTTGTACCTCAAATTTTTTAAACCAGTTCTGTAATGTAATCTTATATAAGGCAGGAATGCTGCGCTTTGGTGCAAACCCCAATAAAAATTTGGCAATATAAGAAGTAAAAGAATTTGTTACAAAAAAATTAAAGACAGCAGGAACGATGGCTCCTAGACGGTTTATCTGTGTTATATGAGCAATCATCCGAGTACGCAACGAAATGCCATGTTCATCATAATAATGTTGAAGAAATTCGGTTTTGTATTTGGTAATATCAACATTCGAAGGACATTCGGATTTACAGCCTTTACAAGAAAGACAAAGGTCCATTACATCGTAGATTTCTTTATGGTCGAACGGATTTTTTTTAGGAGAATGGGTTAAAAATTCTCTAAGAATGTTGGCTCTTGCTCGTGTAGTGTTGTTTTCGTCTAATGTAGCCATATAACTCGGACACATAATTCCGCCAATAATATTGGTTTTTCTACAGTCGGCCGAGCCATTGCATTTCTCTACTGCACGAAGAATACCTCTGTCGTATGAAAAATCAAAAATAGTAGGGATTTCTCTCTCTATTGTGCTTTGTTCAAAACGCAAGGCAGTATTCATATTGGGAGTATCCGTAATTTTCCCGGGATTAAAAATATGGTTGGGGTCCCACGTATTTTTTATATCTTTTAATAATTGGTAATTATGTTCGCCAATCATAAATGGAATAAATTCTCCTCGGAGTCTTCCATCTCCGTGTTCTCCACTTAATGAACCTTTGTATTTTTTAACTATACGGGCTGTTTCCCAAGCAATGGTGCGAAATAGTTCTACATCTGTGGCATTTTTTAGGTTTAATGCCGGTTTAATGTGTAGTTCACCGGTAGCAATATGAGCATAATATACCGTAGAGAGCCCATAACGCTTAAGCATATCATCTATTTCTTTTATATATGCAGGGAGATATTCAGGATGAACAGCGGTATCTTCAATAAGCGAAACTGGTTTTGCATCTCCGGGATAATTAGAAAGAATCCCCAGTCCTGCTTTTCGCAAATCCCATACTTTTTTCATATCACTTCCTGTAACAAGCGGGAAATGGAATCCATAGCCGGCAGCAATAAGTTCTTCTTCTAAAGCTTTTGCTTTGTCTTCTATGGTTTTAAAATGTTCTTCAGCAAACTCCACAATAAGAATAGCCCCCGGATCTCCTTTTACAAAAAAGCGATTTTTGTTTTGGGTAATATTCTCTTTGGTTAAATCCATAATGGCTTTATCCATTAATTCTATAGAAACCGGTTGGTGTTTAAGTGCAATTAAATTTGTATGCAAGGCTTCTTCTACACTTTTTAGATGTACGCATAAAAGTGCTTTTTCTTTGGGAGGTAATGGAACCAGGTTTAGTTTTATTTCTGTTAGAAATGCGAGTGTTCCTTCAGAACCTGCAAGGAGGTTGCAAAAATTAAATTTGGGACCATTAATAGTAAATGGTTCACAGTCGAGCAATAAATCAATAGCATAGCCGGTATTACGACGTTTTAATTTCTTGTCGGGATATTGTTCTTTAATTTCTTTTTGATTTTTTGAATCGAATAAAATGGAAGATATATTTTTATATATTCTATTCTCTAGCTTATCCCCTTTACATTTAGAGTCAAATTCGAAATGATTTAATTCGGAAAATTCAACTTCTGAGCCGTCCGATAAAATGGCTTTTACTGAGATTACATGGTCGCGGGTACTTCCATAAATAAGAGAATGAGCACCACAGGAGTTATTCCCCACCATCCCTCCAATCATACAACGCGATGAGGTAGACGTTTCAGGACCAAAGAACAAGCCATATTTTGTTAAAATATAATTTAATTCGTCTAACACAACCCCGGGTTGTACACGAACCCATTTTTCTTTTTCGTTTATTTCTAATATTTGAGTAAAATATTTGGAAACATCCATTATAATCCCTTTTCCAACGACTTGTCCGGCTAGTGATGTTCCGGCTGTACGTGGAATAATAGCTGTTTTATTTGCAAGAGCGAATGCAATAATTTTTTTAATGTCTTCTTTATCTTTTGGATAAGCCACGGCAACGGGCATTTCGCGATAAGCGGAAGCATCGGTTGCATACATTATTTTTCGGGCATTATCGGAAAATAGTTCCCCATTTAACTGCGATTGTAAAACCGAAAAGTCTATACGAGTTGAGGTATTCATTGACGACAAAAATAATAATTTTCGAGATTAATACCGAAAGCATATATGTAATAGTCCAATAAATTATACTATAACATATATGTCATCGGCATTACCATTGTAAAATGTAAAAATACTTGTATATTGAAAAATAGGGAGTTATAATACAAAGCAAATAAATAAAATTTAATCTATCGATAAGTTTAAATTATTAAATCAAATTTTATAACTTTGGCTAAAATAAAAAATAAAAAATATCATGGCACAAAAAATATCAGATAAAGTAGCTCCGGGCGTTGTTTCCGGCAACGAATTACAAGAAATTTTTCGTATTGCACGCGAGAACGAATTTGCGATACCCGCGGTGAATGTAGTAGGTACTAATTCTATAAATGGCGTATTGGAAGCCGCCCGAATAGTTAAATCGCCTGTTATTGTTCAGTTTTCTAATGGAGGCTCCTTGTTTTATGCAGGAAAAGGAATTCCAAATGAAAATGAAAAAGGAGCTATTGTAGGAGCTGTTACCGGCGCTATTCATGTACATAAAGTATCCGAATTATATGGAATTCCAGTTATTATGCATACCGATCATGCTGCTAAAAAATTACTTCCTTGGATAGACGGATTGTTAGATGCCGGAGAAAAATTTTATGCTAAACATGGCAAACCCCTTTACAGTTCGCATATGTTAGACCTTTCGGAAGAACCCTTAGAAGAAAATATTGAAATATGTAAAAAATATTTGGAACGCATGCATAAAATAGGCATGACGTTAGAAATAGAATTAGGCGTTACCGGAGGAGAAGAAGATGGTGTTGACAATACCGGTATTGATAATTCGAAACTTTATACACAACCCGAACATGTTGCCTATGCTTATGAAAACCTATTAAAAATAAGTCCTAATTTTACCATAGCCGCCTCTTTTGGCAATGTGCATGGTGTTTATAAACCGGGCAATGTTCATTTACAACCCAAAATATTAAAAAACTCACAAGATTTTATTCAGAAAAAATATAATACCGCAGCTAAGCCGGTCAGTTTTGTTTTCCATGGAGGTTCTGGTTCAGCACAAGAAGAAATAAGAGAAGCCATTTCGTACGGCGTAATTAAAATGAATATTGATACCGACACCCAGTGGGCATATTGGAGCGGTGTAATGAAATTTTACAAGAAAAACGAAGGCTATTTACAAGGACAAATAGGCAATCCCGAAGGAGAAGACAAACCCAATAAAAAATACTACGACCCGCGTGCATGGTTACGTGATGGAGAAAAAGCATTGATAGAACGTTTAAAAGTAGCTTTCGAAGACCTAAACTGTATAAACAGATATTAAAGAAATAGGTTTAACAATATTGATTTATATAGGATTAACATAGTTTGTTCTAAAAACTTAATTTTTATTTTTTTTCTTTATTCAAGTCGCTATATGTTGAAAAAGTATAGCGACTTTGGATAAAAACGGAGAAGTTTTGAAAGAATAACCTTTTTTTCCGGTTATTTTTGGAATTCAAAAAAAGGGAATTAACTCCTTTTTAATCACGTAAAATTTCCATTTATAAACAAAAACATACCATCCACAAACAAAACCATACAATCTATAAAGAACCGCTTTGATTATAAATAATAATTATTTACTTTAGGGGTGAAAAACTAAATAATGTTATTATGAAATCAAAAATCATATTACTATTATTTTTAATTTTAACTATACAAAATGGATTTTCTCAATCATGGAGTCCGTTTGTTTTTAATCAAAATAGTTATTATAAGCAACAATATGCAGATTCTGCAAAGATTGAAAATTTCTTTCTTGATTCGACTTTAATAGCAGGAAATATATCAACTTCCTATTTTAATAGTAAAACAAGCTTAAAACAAGAATGCTATAATAATATAAAAGAAAATTACATTTTCAAGCCATTTAAAAATCCTAATAAAATTGATAGTTTGATTAACACACATGATTCTGTTTTATATGTTGCAAATTATTTAAACAAACAAGATACATTCATTTTTAAACCCTATTCAAAGCTCAATGATGAATGGTTTACCAATGGAATTACTATAAAATGCTCGAACTTAGGAGTATTAAATATTCTCGGGAATACAGATTCTATAAAGATATTTTCATGTATTGGAAACAATTTCGATGGGATAGAATTTATTCTTTCAAAAACACATGGATTTATCAAATTTTTACCATTTGATAATTTTATAAAACAGTCTATTTCTAGTAGTTCACCACAATATTTTGAATTAATTGGGTATTCAAAAAATAATTTAAATATAGGATACACATCACCGGATTTTAGTAATTATTTTCATCTTCAAAACGGAGATAAATTATATTGGCTTGAAATTATTAACCCTAGCATTATTACAGAACCTAAATCAACAACTTATCATGTTGATTCTATAACGGCTTCCTATATATCGCCCGATTCAGTGCATTATGATTATAAAAGAATAAGCTATAATGAAAATGGTGCTGTTATACAAACGGGGAATTATGCAAATTATCATTTAAGAAAAGACGAAGGAGTAATAGTAAAAAATCATACGAGCTGGTTTGGATTAAAGTATAAAAGCACATTCCCAAACGAAATATTTTTCCTTAGTTCTCTTTATTATAAAATTGAAAATAACGATACCGTTACATATGCTCAATATGATTTGGATGGTTTAACAATTGATACTTCAAGTTGTTCAACGGGTGAAATTTTTGATTACGGCCTATCGGTTAAATTTTCGACAAGAGAAGGGAAAATATATCAGGGTAACTATGCTTGGGGCGAACATTCAATAACACTTAGAGGAGCTATCATTGATGGACTTAATTATGGAAATACCAACATTCCAACAGGAATGGCAGATTATAAATTGAATAAAATCAAAGTTTCTCCCAATCCATTTATAGATTACATTACTATCGATTTTCCAAATAACATGATTTCTCAAATAGAAATATATAATGTTATAGGTAACTTAATTTTAAAACAAAACACAAATACAAATAAAATTTATTTAAATGGATTAACCTCCGGTATATATATATTAAAAATTATTGATGTAAATGGTAGGATAAAACAAACAAAAATTATTAAATAATTTAAAATCAGTTAAGCATTCCAAGTATAATTTGATAAATTAAACTAATAATTTATTTTGTGAAATGAAATAATTTTTAAAATAAATCGTTAATCTATAAAAGATTTAAAAAAACAAACAAAAAGATATAAAACATCGTTTAATCATAGAAAACAAAAGATATGAAAACATTAAAATTTTTTGGAATACCATTTTTCTTTATTATTTGCTTTATAATTGCAATGCCATTTCAGGGTTGCGATCCGGATGATGATAAATGCAATAATGATTCAAATGTATACAAGCCAAATATTTATATCTATCCTAATGAACAAATCCAACTAACAGTAAAACTTGATTTTCCGAAAGGGGGTAGGATTTTAACATCAATTCCGGAATATGGAACAGGATGGGATGTTTTAGTTGATACAAATGGGATAATAAATAATACATATTCCTATCTATTCTATGAAAGCACTCAACCTGATGTATGGCAGAAAAAGGATGGATGGATTATTAAAAAAGAAGAGTTAGAATCATTTTTTAGGAAAAATATGGCTGATTATGGTTTCAAGGGAAGAGAAATTGAAGATTTTATTGATTATTGGATTCCTCTACTGGATGATTATTCGTATTATTCAATATTTCCACAAACAAAAAATATTATTAATGAAGTAATACAACTAAATATTTCAAAACAGCCCGATAATTTATTAAGACTTTTTTATCTAATTAAAGGACACAATCAATTACTATATAAATTAAACGAACCTACCATAGAGCACTTTCAAAGAGAAGGATATTTTGTAACGGAATGGGGTGTTATTTTATAATTAGATAAAGCTCAACGTGTGTTAATTTAGTTGGTTAACTTCGCTAAGCTCCTTTCATTCGGTTTAGTACATGCTAAATTTTATATTTTAGCAAGGTTAGAATTGTTCGATACAAAGTCAACTCGGCAAACCTATACTTCTAAAATAGTTGTACTTTTATCACCAATAAATATTCCATTTTTAAACATTCATGAATAATTTAATCTTCGGTATTATTACAATTTTGCTTTGTATTCTGGGATACTTTTTTTCTTTTAAATATTACAAAAGAATCAACTACAAAACAGCAATTTTATTAATTCTTATTTGTGGATTAATGCTACGTTTATATACAGGTACCGATCTATATTTGCATACATGGGATGAACGATATCATGCGTTAGTGGCTAAAAATCTTTTAAAACACCCTTTATTACCTACTTTATATGAAAATTCTATTTTCCCATATGATTATAAAAATTGGTTAGAGAACCATGTATGGCTTGAAAAAGGGCCTATTCCTCTTTGGGCTATAGCAGGTTCATTAAAAATCTTTGGAATAAGCGAAATATCGGTCAGAATACCTTCTATAATAATATCTACAATTGCAATTTATCTGACTTATTTAATAGGTCGATTACTTTATAGCAGAAAGGTTGGATTATTGGCAGCATTTTTACATTCTATAAATGGGTTAATAATTGAGTTAGCCGGCGGTCGAATTTCATCAGATCATGTTGAAACATTTTTTATCTTCTTTGTCGAGTTGGCGATACTTATGAGTATTTATGCAATTAAAAATAAGAAAACATATTATTTTAGTATCCTTATAGGATTATTTACCGGATGTAGTCTTTTGTGTAAATGGATGCCGGGCTTAATCGTTTTTCCTGTATGGTTTTTGGGCGCATATTTTGCTAATCAAAATAATTTTAAAAAATTACTTATTCATGCTACGTTAATTATAGTGGTTTGCTTTTTTATTTTTTTTAGCTGGATTATATACACATGGAACAATTTTCCCAACGAAACCAAATGGGTTTTATCGAAATTTATTTTTGCATATAATAATACAATAGAAGGTCATAGTGGATTAATGTATTACTATGTACATTATATTCGTATAATTTTCGGAGAATTGGTATATATCCCTTTATTATGCGGTATATTTTTTCTTTTTCGAAAAAATATTTCATGGAAATTAATAATGCTAACAGCGTGGTGGCTTATTCCTGTAATAATTTTTTCATTTGCAGATACTAAAAGATCAACCTATTTATTAATATCTGCACCTGCGTTTTTTATAGTTACTTCATATTTTTGGTTTTATATTAAATATATTAGAATAAAAGTTAAGTATAAATTTATATTAAATATTATTTTGTTTTTACTTATTCTTTTACCTATTCGATACTGTATAGAACGAATTAAACCATTTGAGATAAGAGATCGAAATCCAATCTGGACTCAACAATTAAAGGTTATAAAAAACAAAATACCGAAAGCAAATAATATAATATTATTTAATATTGAAAGACCTATTGAAACAATGTTCTATACCGATTGCATAGCATATTCAATGATTCCTGAATATGAAATAATTGAAGATTTGATAAAAAATGGATATATCGTTTTAATTAATGAAGATGGAAATCTTAAGATAATTCAGCGAAAAAAATAACCATATCTGTATCACGAAATTTATTGCTCCTTTCCCAAAAAAAGTAAAAATCATTTTTTAAATAAAATGAGGCTTTTACCCTATTGACTCATCTTTCCAATTGAACGTACTTTGCCTAAAATTATTAATAATATTTTTTTAATTAATAAAGGCAAATATTTTTTTGCTAATTATAATAGGAAACAATTAAAAATTTAAATTATGAAAAAAACAATCATGTTATTTTGTCTTACTTGCCTTTTTTTCAACTTATTCGGGCAAGAAGTACTCGTATTAACAAAAAAAGAAAATGGGAAAGAAAAAATTATAGAACAAGGGAAGAAAATTAAATTATTTACAAATTCAGGAAGTGTTTATATAGACACCTTTACACTAAAAAATGATAGCATATTAATAGCAGAAAAAAAATTTGCATTAAATGATATTGAAATGATTGGTTATAAATCAACGAATATGGATGTTTTGGGTGGTTTTTTAGCTGTTGGTGGGGGTATTGGAACTATTTTTTCAAGTATAGTAACAATAGGTATTGCAAAATCAGGATGGCTTGAATTAGAGTTAATTCCAATATGCATTTTAGCCAATTTTGTAGCAATTTCTGCAACAACAATTGGTATTTTGATGTTTGCCAATGAACCTTGTTATAAAAAAACAAAATGGAAATATTCCACCAGGAGTTATTTAGCAACTACTTGATATAATAAAGCACTAAAAAAAATATCAGCTTAATCGTTTTAAAAAAAATTAAAAATCATGAAAAAGATAATCTTATTATTTTGTATTTATTGTTTTTGCTCGAATTTATTTGGACAAGAGGTTTTGGTCTTCAAAAAAAAGAAAAACTTAGAAGAAAAAATTTTGGATCAAAATGAGAAAATTAAAATAAAAACTAGTTCCGGGAACGTATATAAAGGATACTTCACCATTAAAAGGGATACTTTAACCTTATTAGGAGAAGGGAAAATTTCCATACATAATGTTAAAATGATAGCGATATGCCAAACCGAGAAAGAATCGTTGATAGGTTCATTTGCTGTTACTACTGGAGCTTATACACTTTTATTGAGTTCAATGGGAATGCAATTAATAGTGGAATCAATAAAAATGAATTTTTTTTCTATTCTAACTCATCCTATAATTATACTACCTATTTTTATTACTACTGCGGGGATAATAATACTTTCAAAAGGGAAAAATTATAAAAATTCGGAATGGGATTATGTAGTAAGGAATATGGAATAATACCAATTAAAAAAAAATATTTTAAAGGAAGTAATACCAAATGTATTAGGTATTACTTCCTTTTTTTTGTAATAAAAACATATGTTAAAAGTAATAGTTGTTTTAATTAATAAAGCTATTAAATTTTGGTAGGATTAAGGTTTAATAAATAAAAAAGTATTAAATTTAGAATTTAAATTTATCGTTAAAAGAAAAAATAAAAAGGTATATAGTTTAAATCAACTAACTTCATTACCCTATATCCCTATACCCTTAAAACTCACAAATATGAAAAAATTATTTTTTATACTAATATTAATAGCAACTTTTGCAGGAGCTTGTAAAAAATACGACGAAGGGCCAATGTTTAGCCTTCGTTCGGCATATGGAAGGTTTGCCAACACTCATATATTAGTTAAATATCTTGTAAATGGTGTGGATTCTCTAAGCTTGTATAATGATAGTTTAAGTTTGGAATATCAATTCACATATCATTATGATGAATATGAAAATATGAATACGTGCTTAATTGGTTCTTTTTGTAAGGATAGTAGTTGGAGTGAATTGTATTGGCATTGGAAATTAGTAAATAATAAAAAAAATTTAAAAGTTTTTATTTCAAATGGAACAACTACTGGAACAGGTCCATTTGGCAATCATAAGCTACCCGAATGGGAAATAATAAAATTAAAATATAATGATATAAGAATGAAAACCAATTACAATGGCAAAGAATATTATATTGAATTAAAAGGCAATTAGTGTTACAAATGTGTTACAATGACTAAAATAAAAAAGGGCTACATTTCTGTAACCCTTTGATTTTCTTTGCTCCCCCTGCAAGACTTGAACTTGCGACCCTCTGATTAATCCCGCATCTGCGGGACTCTAACCAACTGAGCCATTGGCAGATCGACTTTATTCTGACAACATATTCTTTCCAGAAATTTTTTTGATTTTTGCCTCTTAATAAACTTTTCAGCATTCATTGCTACACCTCTATCTCCTGAAACTTCAAATACGGCTTTTATCTTCCATGGACGATATTTTGATGTATAGGATATATTCAGGGAGTTGTTATGCTCAAAAAGTCTTCTTTCTATATTATCAGTATGACCTATATAATACTTACCTGTAGATTCAGATTCTATGACATAAATATAATACATGGTGTAAAATTAAAAAAGCCGCTTTTCGCGGCTTTTGCTCCCCCTGCAAGACTTGAACTTGCGACCCTCTGATTAACAGTCAGATGCTCTAACCAACTGAGCTAAGGAGGAATAATTATAAAAAAAATCTTTATCTTGTAAATTCTTTCCTTAGCAGATGCTCTAACCTCCCGATAACCATCGGGAGAGCTAAGGAGGAATTTAATTAAAATACCTAATTAGGTTGCAAAAGTATAAGTAAATTTTGAATTCTCCAATAATATTTTTAAAATTTGCCAAAAAAATTTATATGAAAAAAGTTATCGGAATTGGAAATGCATTGGTCGATTTAATGACAAAGATTGATAATGAGCAACTTCTATCGGAATTAAACCTTCCAAAAGGGAGTATGCAATTGGTTGATAAAGACATGTCAAGCAAAATAATAACTAAAACAAAAAATTTGAATCGTATCATCACCAGTGGCGGTTCTGCTGCGAATACCATTCATGGATTAGCTCGTTTAGGTGTTGAAACGGCTTTTATTGGGAAAATTGGTTCCGACGAAATGGGCAATCATTTTAAAAATGATCTCCAGAAATCGGGAATTAAACCTTTTTTATTGGAAAGTGATTCTAATAGTGGAGTTGCTGTTGCATTAGTAAGTCCCGATGGCGAAAGAACTTTTGCTACTTTTTTGGGTGCAGCCGTAGAATTATCAGAAAACGATTTACACGCTTCTTTTTTTAACGATTATCATTTTCTTCATATTGAAGGCTATTTAATTCAAAACTATGCTTTAATTGAAAAAGCATGTCAGTTAGCTAAAGCGAATAATTTAAAAATATCGTTAGATTTAGCAAGTTATAATGTTGTGGAAGCACATCGCGATTTTTTAACCCATATAAGTAAAGATTTTGCTGATATTATTTTTGCCAACGAAGAAGAAGCCAAGGCAATGACCGGTAAAAACCCGGAAGAAGCGGTAAATCAGATTGCCGATTGGTGCGAAATAGCAGTTGTGAAAACCGGGAAAGAAGGTTCTTTGGTTAAAACAGATGGGGAAATATATAAAATAAGTGCTCAAAATGCGCATGTAGTAGATACAACCGGGGCAGGCGATTTATATGCTGCCGGGTTTATTTACGGCTTATTAAAAAATAAAACGGTCTCCGAATGTGGCAGAATAGGTTCTTTATTAGCTACTAATGTTATTGAACAAATAGGAGCAAAAATTCCCGATAATAAGTGGGAAATGATTAAACAAAATTTGTAAGTATTTTAATTATTACTAATGAAGTAAACACGCTTAAATTTTTCACAGATAAAATCAGAGAAAAAATAGAGGCTCACGGAGAAAATATTTTCTAAGAATTTAAGGACACGGATTATACCGAAAATACAAATATTCACGGATTAAATAAGCGTAAATCCGTTTTATCTGTGTTATTCGTGTTCTATCATATTTATTTCCACCCCGATTTTTTAAAAAAGAAAAAAATAAAAGAGGCCGTCTCGAAATGGAGACAGCCTCTTTTTAAT
>DAOLWT010000002.1:0-27301 GCA_035421345.1 Bacteroidales bacterium | reverse complement strand
CGGCATTACCATTGTAAAATTTAAAATATCCGTTGGACTATTTTAAATTTACAATTGGTATAACATCGAACTACCAACAAAAATTTACGAACTAAAACAATGCATGTCGAATTCTGACTTAGAGTAAATTTACAATTGGTATTATTTCTAATTAATGAAATACAGGCAATCGGTATTATTTGCTTAACCAGTTTCGTATTATCATTTCCCCATAATCTGTCATAATAGATTCCGGATGAAACTGAAGGCCTTTAATATCATAAATTTTATGAGATACGCCCATAATTATTCCGTCAGCTGAAATTGTAGTTATTTTTAGGCATTCCGGAAAATTAGAATTACATACCCCCCAAGAATGATATAAGCCTCCTTTTATACTTAATGGAAGATTTTTAAAAAGAGAATCTGGTGGGTCAATTACATTAATGTTGCTCTGAATACCGTGATATACTTTTGTTAAGTTAATAAGTTTCGCACCGTAAAATTCGGCTATAGCTTGATGTCCTAAACATATTCCCAAAATACTTTTCGTTTTTTGGTAGTTAGATAAAATATATTGCATAAGACCGGCTTCTTCTTTGGGAATTCCGGGGCCGGGGGAAAAAATTATTTTGTGAAATTCATGAACATCTATTTTTTTGCTGTCATTCTTTATAATGCAATAATTAGTTCCAACTGTTTTTTCAATAAGCTGTGCAAGATTATGCGTAAACGAATCGAAATTATCAATAATAAGGACTTTCACTAGTATTTTTATATTTTTGTGATTATAAAATGAAAAAGAATAACGTTCATACAATAATACATAAAATGAATGAATTTGGTTTAAAAAGAGAACCATTTTTGTTTATCATTGATTTTGATTGTAAAGAGCCGGTCCTAATTCCTCTTTCTTCAGCAGCATCAGCCGGAATTCTATATAATTTTAATCAAAAATCAAACATTCCAAGTCATGGAAATAAAAAGTATCCCGATTTAGTTTTAGAAAAAATGCCTGTGTCATATAACGAATACAAAAAAGCATTTCAAATAGTTCAAAAAAACTTAAATTATGGAAATTCATATTTAGTAAACCTTACGTTTCAAACCACCATTAATACGAACTATTCCTTAAAAGATATTTTCACCTGTTCAAAAGCCAAATATAAGCTCCTCTTTAAAGACCAATTTGTTGTTTTTTCGCCCGAAATTTTTGTTCAAATCAACGAAAAAGGCATTATTTCTTCATTTCCAATGAAAGGAACCATTGATGCATCTATTCCGGATGCTGAAAAAAAAATATTGAACGATAAAAAAGAATTTGCAGAACATTGTACCATTGTTGACTTGATAAGAAATGATTTAAGTATGGTTGCCAAAAACGTGTATGTTAAAAAATTTAGGTATATCGATAAAATTAAAACACATGAAAAAGAGCTGTTGCAGGTAAGTTCCTGCATTTGCGGTGAGCTGGAGTCAGACTATGCCAAACGAATAGGAGATATTATATTTTCGCTACTCCCCGCAGGATCAATAAGTGGAGCACCTAAAAAAAAGACATTGGAAATTATTCGGGAAGCTGAAAATTACAAAAGAGGCTATTATACAGGAGTTATGGGAATTTTTGACGGTATAAAAATGGATAGTGGAGTGATAATCCGTTATATTGAAAAGACACATAATGAAATGTTTTATAAAAGCGGAGGAGGAATAACCGTTTTTAGTAAACCCGAAAAAGAATATAAAGAATTAATAGATAAAGTATATGTGCCTATTATTTGAAACAATTAAATTAAAAGAGGGCGTTTTTTATAATTTGGATCTGCATTCGGAAAGAATGAATAATGCTAGAAAAACTTTATTTAATGCGAATAATAAGATAGACCTTAGTAAAGTTTTGAATTTGTCGGATAATTATAAAAAAGGACTTTATAAATATAGAGTGGAGTATAATAAAGATATAATTAAAACAGAAGCAATCCCTTATGTTTACAGAAAAATAAAAACCTTGCAAATTGTATTTAATGATGAAATTGATTACACCTATAAATATGCTAATAGAGCAGTTTTTGAAGAAATAAGAAAAAAAACAATGGCCGATGATATATTAATTATTAAAAAAGGACTTATTACAGATACTTCTTTTACGAATGTTGCTTTATTTAATGGAAACCAGTGGTTTACACCTTTTGAGCCATTGCTTAAAGGAACAAAAAGAGAAGAATTAATTAGAAAAAGGACTATTTTAGAAAAAAAACTTATATTTTCAGAAATAAAACAATATAAAAAAATAAGACTCATTAATTCTATGCTTAATTTTGATGATCAGGTAGATGTGGAGATAAATAATGTTTTATTTAATGGAAAGGTTTAATACAAATTTTCTTTTTTTGAAAACTTTTATATATTTGCATAAAATTTATCTATAAATATTAATAAATTAACATTAAATTATTTTTAACTAAAAACTACAAAGTATGAAAAAAATTATCCTATTACTGGGAATGTTTCTTTTGTGCTCATCTATGCTGCTTGCCCAGAAAACGTTAACGGGTAAGGTTACTAGCAGTGAAGATGGGAGTGCTTTACCTGGCGTAACAATAGCAGTTAAAGGCACAACAACCGGCACAATTACTGATTTGGATGGTAATTATAAAATTACCGTACCTGCAGGTTCAAACACATTGGTATTTACCTTTGTTGGAATGAAAACGCAGGAAATTGAAATTGGCAGTCAAACATCAATTAATATTGCATTAGAATCTAGTTCGGTGCAATTAGAAGGTATGGTGGTGGTTGCTTACGGAGTTCAGAAAAAAAGTGATATTAACGGAGCCGTAAGTCAAGTTACTGCTGAAAAACTTTCGAGTGGAGGAAGCAAAGAATCTGTAGATAAAGCGCTTTCTGGAAAAATTTCGGGAGTTCGTTCTAGTTCTGCAACAGGAAACCCGGGTTCAACAGGAGAAATTTTAGTTCGTGGAGTTGGTTCTATTACAGCTAGCAGTTCTCCTTTATACGTTATTGATGGTATTCCAATTGAAACAGGAAACTTTGGTTCAAGTTCGATGTCTTCAAACGTATTATCAACAATCAATACCGAAGATATTGAAAGTATTTCTGTATTAAAAGATGCTGCTGCTTCTTCTCTTTACGGTTCTAGAGCTGCTAATGGTGTTGTAGTTATTACAACCAAAAAAGGAGCTATGAGTAAATCGGGTGAAATGAAAACCAGCATTAATTTTAAAGGCTCATGGGGAATTAGCTCTATGGCTGTTAATGCATTTAATATGGCCGATGGTAAAAGCTGGGTTCAGTATTGCCGTACAGGTTTAGAAAACTATTACTTAAATGCTTTTAAAGCGTTGGTACCTGGTCAAGCAAACTATGCAAATCAAGCTGATTATTTAGCTGATGCTAAACAGTTTTCAGATGATAATATAGAATATGAAGTTAAAACACTCGATAAAAGTACAAACTGGAAAGATGAATTATTTAGAGTAGGAAAAGTACAGGATTATCAAGTATCTATGACAGGTGGAAGTCAAAAAACAAACTTCTATGTTGGTTTAGGTTATATGAAAAATAACGGGATTGTTATTAATAGTAATTTCGAACGTTTTTCTAACTTACTTAGTTTAGAGCATAAAGCAACCGATTGGTTAAAAGTTGGATTAAGAAATAATGTATCTTTTGCTAATCAAAAAGGATTTTCCGATAACTCTTCACAAGGAGGAACCGTTGCTACTTCATCTCCAATCGGACAATTACTTACTTTAGAACCATCTGCTCCAGTTTATAATGACGATGGCTCAATAAACCACGATGTTTCTTGGGGAAATGCCGACAATCCTAGTATTACATTCGGCGACAAAATGGTTAAGTTGAATAATAAAACATTAAGAAATTTAACGAATGCTGATATTACAATAGATTTTACAAAAGATTTATCTTTTAAAAGTACACTTGGTGTCGATTTAATTAATAATAAAATTTTCCAATTTTGGCATCCGGAAAGTATAGATGGAGGTGCTCTTGGTGGTTATGGTTATTATGGATTAGTTCAGTCTGACAATATTACTAGTTCTAATATTTTAAATTATAATAAAACATTAAACAAAGTACATAATTTTAGCGCACTAGGAGGTTTTGAATCAAGTAGAACTAATTTTAATACGATTGATGTTGCTAATTCAAATTACTCAACAGGTGAATTAATAGAATTACAAAACGGAAGTAGTCCTCAAACAGCATCCAGTTCAAAATTCGGAAATAGCATATTATCTTATTTGGGAAAAGGCGAATATAACTACGATAGTAAATATTATATCTCCGCTAGTTTAAGAGCCGATGGTTCTTCCAGATTAGGTGCAAACGAAAGATGGGCTCCATTCTATGCATTTGGTGCAAGCTGGCGTATTAATAAAGAAAATTTCTTAGCAGATACCAAATGGATTGATGACTTAAAACTAAGAGTTTCTTATGGTACTAACGGAACATTGCCTCCATATAACTACGGACATTTAGGATTATTTAATATGACCGGTTCTTATAACAACCAAGGAAGTATTTATGTTTCTCAACCCGCAAATCCTGACTTAACTTGGGAAAAATCGAAAAACTTAAATATAGGTGTAGATTTTGGGTTCAAAAGTAAATTTAATATTTCTGTAGAATACTGGAATAAATACACTTCCGATTTATTATTAGATGTTACTACTACTTATATCTCAGCTTTCGGAACAACAATTCAAAACTCCGGAGAAATGTCTAACAATGGAATTGATTTTGATTTTACTTCATATAATATTGATCATAAAAATTTCAAATGGAATACCAACTTCAATCTTTCATACTTAAAAACAACGGTTGAAAAACTTCCTTTTGGAAATGATATTAATACCGGAGCAGGTATTGATCTTTTCTTATATAGCGAAGGAGAAGCCCTGTACACCATGTATTTACCTAAATGGTATGGTGTTAATCCTGAAAACGGACTAGGTCAGTTCTATATAGATCCGGAAAAAGATGCAACTGAAGATAATTTAACCTATTACTACGCTAATGCAAAAAAAGGTAAAGTTGGAAAAGTATTACCCGATGTAACCGGTGGATTAACCAACTCATTTAAAGCTTACGGATTCGATTTATCATTCTTAATTACTTACCAATTTGGTGGAAATATTTATGACCATTTTGGTTATTTTGCAAGTCACGACGGTCGTAGAGGTGATGGTATGAACGTATCCCAATATGTTATTGATAATTATTGGAAAGCTCCTGGAGATAATGCTCTTTTCCCACGTCCTAGTTTTTACGTAGGTCTTGGAACCGACAGATGGTCATCGAGACAGATTTTCTCCTCTGATTTTATCCGCTTAAAAGAAGTTTCATTATCATATACACTACCTAAAAGTTTAGCAACAAAAATGCATTATAACAGCTTAAGCGTTTTTGTAAAATCTTCGAACCCGTTAATGTTATGGATGAAAGAAAAAGAATATGATTTTGATCCCGAAGTAGCATTAAACGGAGTAAGAACAAACGATATTCCAAACTTAAAATCACTTAATTTTGGTATTTCTTTGAATTTTTAAACCATAAAAAATAATTATAATATGAAAAAAATATTTTATATTTCCATTGTATTTCTCACTTTCACCTTTGTTTCGTGTGAAAAGTTTTTAGAGAAAGCACCATCCGGATCTCTTCCTACTGATTCTGCAATAACATCTATTGCTGATTTAAATAATGCAGTAAACGGAGTATATCAAGAATTAGTAGGTCAAGAATTTAGTTTATCCGGTGATATGTTTATCTACGGCGATTTAAAAGGACCTGATTACGAATTTCCTAATAACTCAGGATGGTCTACTCCTTTAGGTGTTCAGCCGGTTGATTCTAAATCAGGACATGCTGATCATTTCTATAGAATAGTTTATACTGCTATTGGTAAAGTAAATTATGCTTTAGAAGCAGCAAAAAATTATACTCCTACCACAGATGATCAAGCTGCTTATGATGCTTTAACTGCCGAATTACATGCAATTAGAGGATGGATGCATTTTCAAGGGGCTACTTATTACTGTAAACTTCCTACGGTTGCCGGTACTAATATGAATGATGCAAATTCAGGTTTGCCTATTTCAGATAAAGTTACTATGCCAGGTGACTATACAGCTAAAAGAGCTACATTAAATGAAACCTATAATTTTGCTATAGCCGAATTAGAAGGAAGCTTAAGTAAATTAGATATTTCCAAAAATGGAGGAATAAGTAAATATGGTGCCGAAGCATTGTTAGCAAGAATTTATTTATACAAAGGGGATTATAGTAAAGCCTTAGAATATGCAGTTGATATTATCAAAAATTCAGGTGCTAGCTTATATTCTATAGCTGAATATTCAGATGTATGGTCACAGACATTTACTTCAGAATCGTTATTAGAATTAGCTGTAACCGAAACCGGTGCTAACGGTGGTCGTCAGTCATTTGGTTATGAAGCTTCACCCGACGGATATGCAGAATTTGGGTTTACAAAAGCTTTTTATGATTATCTTCAAACACTTACCAATGATGTAAGAAAAAATATGGTTTCATGGAAGGTAAAAACTGGTAGTACAGCTATTAATAAAGGATATTATACGAATAAATATCCCGGACAAACTGGAAGTACTCAACTTTTATATATAAATAATCCAAAAATTGTTAGATTATCGGAAATTTATTTAATAGCTGCTGAAGCTAAATTAAAAGGTGGAAATGCTACAGATGCACAAAGTGCTGAATATTATATCAATCAATTAAGAGCAAACAGAATTACTGGTTATACAAATGTAACTTCTGTTACAATTGATGATATTATTGCTGAATATAGATTAGAGCTTCAGGCTGAAGGTCATTATTTCTTTACTTTAGTTAGAAATAACAAAACTTTTGAATCTATATACAGAGGAACAATAACTCCAGATCATTATTCAAATATTTGTGCAATTCCAGATAGAGAATTGTTTATTTGTCCAGATATGAAACAAAACCCTGGATATTAATATTCAAATAATTTTATTTTCTGAGAGCTGCCTTAAAAGGCAGCTCTTTTTTTATAGTTGAAATTTAAAATTCGTATAAGCTTTAACAAGAGGCGTTTTTTTGCAGTGTAGTAGAAATAGCTACATTTGGAGTTTATACCGAAGAAAGGGAAGAAAAGTTGTTTTATCCGAATAAATATCGGAATACATCTTCCATTTTTTTAACAGGAACTATTTCTATTCCGTTTTTAGGCATGGCTAAGCCTTTTAAGTTATATTTTGAAATAATCATTTTCTCAAAACCTAGTTTTTCGGCTTCCGAAATACGTTGATCAATTCGATTTACTGGACGAATTTCTCCCGAAAGTCCAACTTCGGCAGCAAATGAATATTTAGGATTAATGGGAATATCTTCAGCAGAAGAAAGTACCGCACTTACAACAGCCAAATCAATAGCAGGGTCGTCAACACGAATACCGCCGGCAATATTTAAGAATACATCTTTTAATCCAAGTTTAAATCCACATCTTTTTTCTAAGACTGCCAGTAACATGCTTAATCTTCTTAAATCGAAACCGGTAGCCGATCGTTGCGGGGTGCCATATGCGGCAGAACTTACCAATGCTTGCGTTTCTATCATCATAGGGCGAAGTCCTTCAATAGTAGAAGCAATAGAAATACCGCTTAGGGTTTCATCTCTTTGCGATAATAATATTTCAGAAGGATTTGATACTTCCCTTAAGCCTGAATTCTGCATTTCGAAAATGCCTAATTCGGAAGTTGACCCAAAACGATTTTTGGTGGCTCTTAAAATACGATAACCATGGTTGCGGTCGCCTTCAAATTGCAAAACAGTATCTACCATGTGTTCTAATACTTTCGGTCCGGCAATGCTGCCGTCTTTGGTAATATGGCCAATTAAAAATACGGGTGTATTGGTCTCTTTGGCAAAGCGGTTTAATTCGGAAGTACATTCTCGTATTTGTGAAATGCTGCCGGCAGAAGACTCAATAGAGGCGGTATGCAAGGTTTGTATAGAATCTACAATAACTATTTCCGGTGCCATTTGTGCTATTTGAGAAAATATATTTTGTGTAGAAGTTTCTGTAAAAATAAAGCAGTTGGTATTTTGAATTCCAATACGTTCTGCACGCATTCTGATTTGTTGGTCGCTTTCTTCTCCCGAAATATATAATACCTTTAATTTCTTTATATGTAGCGCAATCTGAAGCATTAAGGTCGATTTCCCTATACCCGGTTCGCCTCCTATTAATACAATTGACCCTGGAACCATACCGCCTCCTAAAACACGGTTAAATTCGTTATTATAGGTGTTAAGTCGCTGATTTTCGGTTAAGGTGATTTCGTTAATCTGAAAAGGTTTGTTTACACGTTTGGCGGTCAGTTTTTCTTCAAAAGCCCCAGTAGATTTTACTACCACTTCTTCAACATAAGTGTTCCATTCATTACAAGAAGGGCATTTCCCAATCCATTTGGCCGATTGGGCACCGCAATTTTGACAAAAAAAAGTGGTTTTAACTTTCGACATGAGGAATCAGTGTAAAAAAAGGGAGATAGAAAATATTAAAGTCGTTTATATTCATATTGAACGCCATCTTTCGACATAAGAGTAAGATAGTTATCGGTTAGTTTTCTTATTTTCCAGTCTCTTACTAAATCTTGATTTGTGCAAGAGGTAATGGAAAAAAGACGTTGAAATAGATAAATTTTATTTTTTATGATATATTCCCCTTTATATAATTGTGTTTGCGCACCACTTGAACTTACCTTTACAATATAAAAAGCACCTTCTTTTATATGCCACATTTCATATTGAGAAGAAAGCGGATTATTCATATCCATTTTTTTCCAATCGCCTTCAATGTCTGCTTCAACGGCTTTTTTACAAGAGCTTAAATAAAAAATAGAAATAAAAGCAAGAAGGAGAATTAGTTTTTTTTTCATTCGTTTAAAAATGGGTTATATTATTTATAAAATTCAAGGTATTCAAGTCCTCCGTGTTGTCGGTAAAAAGAGAAATAAGTATCTTCTAACTTATGAATAGTCCATTCGCCTTGATAATAAGACCAAGAGCAATACGTAATGGTAAATGTTTTTTTTCTAAATTTAACAGAAACATCATAATTGGCGGTATACAAGGTATCTTTCGTTAAAAGAGCATTATTAACTTCGCAAACGGTAATAGCCCCATTTGTATAAGTCCATTCGTGTAAAATAGGCGAACTAATATCAGCCACATTTACTCTTTTCCAAGTTCCTTCAATTTTTTCCATAATTTCAACTTCTTTTTTTTCATAACTTTTCTTGCAAGCAGATAAAAAAAAGAAAGTAATGAATAAAAGTAAAAGAGAAAATATGGTTTTTTTCAGCATTCGGAAACAAATAATTTTATGATGTTGCTAATGTAGTAATAATAATGAATTTATTCAAAAGAATTAAAGAGATTATTCTTACCTAAGATGTTTTAATTTTTTGAATAATAGATGTTGTTGAATGGCCTTCTAAAAAATCAATAGTCATAATCTCTCCCCCGTTTTTGCTCACAATATCGTAGCCCACAATATCTTCGGGTTTATAATCGCTTCCTTTAACTAATATATTAGGTTGTATAAATTTAATTAATTCAAAAGGGGTTTCATCATCAAACAAAATAATCGTTTGCGCAAAAAAAAGGGATGCAATAATAGCTGCTCTTGTTTGTGCAGGAAGAATAGGACGATTATTTCCTTTAATTTTTTTTATAGAAATATCCGAATTTAATCCGATAATTAAATGATTTCCTAAATCGGCTACTTTCGATAAATAATCAATATGTCCTAAATGAATAATATCGAAACACCCATTGGTAAAAATAATTTTTTTCTCTTTAAAACGAAGAAAAGATAGGGTTTGTGCTATTTTATTTCGATCGTCGTTATTATTAAAATGAAATATTTTAGATTGAATAAAATCAAATTTTTTCATGAGAACTTGCTTTTTTTTGTGATAAAAATAAAATAATCCATGAAATACCCCCAACGATATTAATCATTATCCATTGGGTAAAATAGACGAGATTAGCAAAAGCCGATGCGGTGTTTTTTTCAATTAAAAATAAGCTTATTAACGAAAGTGAAACAAAATATTGATAAGCGCCAATTCCTCCGGGTGTTGGAACAAGCGTACCGATACTGCCTAATGCCATAATGGTAAGTGCATCTAAAAAAGTAAGATGTTCGGTGGCGCTAATAGATTGAAAGCAAACAAATATGGTTAGGGTATAAAATCCCCACATAAGAAGGGAATAAAAAAGAAATAAAAATTTATGTTTCACATTTTTAATGGTCATTATTCCATTCCAAAACCCTTTAACGAGTGCGACTCCTTTAATAAATAAATTTATTTTTCTTAATTTAGGAAGAAGTAGACGATAAAAAATAAATAAGAAAAGACCTAAAATAATAAGAGTTGAAATCAAAATAATTATAACATATGTACTACTTGGAAATTTAGCGCTTAGGGGCATTAATAAATGTTTATTAATAAACGCACCCAATAAATCTAATTGCGAAACAATGGTTAAAATTAAGATGAGAACCATGGTAATCATATCGAATGCTCGTTCGGCAATAACAGTTCCTATTACTGAATTAATCGGAACTTTATGATGATTTGAAAGTACACCACAGCGGGTAATTTCTCCTAAACGAGGAACCGCATTATTTACAAAATAGCCAATCATTACTGCAAAAAAAGTAGTATGGGTTTTTGTTTTAATATGCAGGGTATTTAACAATTGATTCCATCGGATGGCACGAGTAATATGACTTAAAATCATAACAACCACCGATAAGCCAATCCACCGATAGTCGGCACTTTTAATTTCCTCTAGATTTTTATTTAAATCCTTTCCTCGCAAGGTAAGCCAAAATAAAACCCCTCCAATGGCAAGGAATAGAAGATATTTAAGAACAGAAAGAATTTTTTTTTTCAATGCTTATTTTATTCTGTTTTTTTGATCAGGGAAAACAATAGATGGTTTAAATTTTTTGGCTTCTTCAAAATCCATATGCGCATACGATGCAATTATAATAATATCCCCTTCAACTGCTTTGCGAGCGGCAGCTCCGTTTAAACAAATAACTCCGGAACCTCGTTTTCCTTTTATAACATAGGTTTCGAGGCGTTCCCCGTTGGTAATATTAAGTACTTGCACCTTTTCATATTCAATTAAGTTGGCAGCATCCATTAAATCTTCATCAATGGTACAACTTCCTACATAGTGAATATTGGCTTCTGTAAGAGTAGCACGATGTATTTTCGATTTTAATATTTCTATTTTCATTCGGCAAAGTTAAAAAAATTTAATATTATCAATTAATCTTACTTTCCCCATATTTACAGCAATACATCCAATGGTGTTTTTTGTTTTAAATCGTTCGGAAGCCGGACGAAGTGTATCTATATTCACCACCTCAAAATATTCGGTTTTCATTAACGAATTTCGATTTATCTCTTTTATTACCCATTCTTTTAATTCGTGAGTATTTATTGTGGTAATCTTTTCTTTTGCTTGTAAAAGGGTTTGGTAAATATGCGGGGCTGCTTTTCTTTCGAGTGGAGTAAGCAGTTGATTGCGTGAACTCATGGCTAATCCATCACTTTCGCGTATAGTAGCTACCGGAATTATTTGAATAGGGAGTTGCAATACCTTAACTAAATATTTAATTATAGCTAGTTGTTGAAAATCTTTTTCCCCAAAATAAGCCCTATTCGGCTCCATAATATCGAATAATTTTTTAACTACCACCGCTACTCCGTTAAAATGACCCGGACGGAAAGCTCCTTCCATTGTTTTATCAAGACCATTTAAATCATAAATAATTTTGTTCGGTTCAGGATACATTTCCTCTACAGATGGTTGAAATAATACATCGCAACCAATTGAATTTAAGAATAGTATATCTTTTTCTAAGGGTCGGGGATACCTCGTTAAATCAGCTGCGTTATTAAATTGAATAGGATTAACAAAAATACTGCAAACACAGAGATCGTTTTCTTTTTTAGCTTTTTCTAATAAGGTTAAATGCCCTTTATGCAATGCACCCATGGTTGGAACAAATCCAATTTGCAAACCTTTCTTCTTTTGTTCCGATAAATAAGCCTTTGTGTCGGATATTTTATGAAAAAGATGCATACGTATTGTTTAAAAAAGAATCGTTAATTTTTAGTACAATAAAAAATTAAGGAGCAAAACTAATATTAAAAACTTGATAAAGTGCAAAAAAAGTATTAATTTTGCACTCTGATTCAAACAGTACCAAAACAACCTTATGATGGAAAAAACCAAAGTTCTTTTTGTACAGCAGGAAATCACCCCCTACTTAAAAGATACTCACATGGGAATTATTGGAAGATATCTCCCCCAGGGTATTCAAGAAAAAGGAAAAGAAATCAGAACATTCATGCCCCGTTACGGCTGTATAAATGAACGAAGAAACCAATTACACGAAGTTATTCGTTTATCCGGTATGAATCTGATTATTAATGATACAGACCACCCATTAATTATTAAAGTTGCATCGATACAATCGGCACGTATGCAAATTTATTTTATCGATAACGAAGATTATTTTCAACGGAAGAGTGTTTTATACGATAGCGGAAATAAGTTTTTTAAAGATAACGATGAAAGAGCTATTTTCTTTGCAAGAGGCGTGTTAGAAACCGTCAAAAAACTAGGCTGGTCGCCCGATATAGTTCATTGTCATGGATGGATTACTAGTTTATTGCCGATATATTTAAAAAAGGCATTTGTAGATAACCCCATTTTTAGCGATACAAAAATTATTTATTCTATTTATAATGATGATTTTCCTATACAGTTTAATAAAAATTTTGCCGATAAAATAATGCTTCCGGGTATTAAAGAATCGGATATTGAACATTATAAAAAACCATCATTTGTTAATATTACAAAAGCAGCTATCGATTTTTCCGACGGCGTTATTATTGGAAGTCCCGATATTAACTCCGACATCATAAATTATGTGAATCAAATTGATAAACCTGTGCTTGAATTTAAATCGATGGATACCTATATCGATTCGTATAATGAATTTTATGATGAAATTTTAGTGAACGAAAAAATACTAAGTAACTAATTTTATCGTTCTTTACTAGAATTTTTAAACGGAAAAAATATAATAAATTGAAAATCAGTCGTAATAAAAGCACAACACGATTTTTGTGCATATGTTTAGCTATAACATCCATCTTATTTTCTTGTAAAGAACCCGATATTATTGGGATGGATGTGCAACCCAAAGCCGATCAATTAAACGTATCAAAAAGTGATACAATTAGTATTTTTGCTCATACAGTAAAAGAAGATCCTATTCGTTCGGATGAAACAAGTTATAATTTAGTCGGACTTAACAACGATCCCATTTTTGGAAAAAATGCAGCTAGTTTTTATACCCAATTACGACTTTCAATTCTTGAACCCGATTTTGGCTTATATCCGATTACTGATTCTATTGTTTTCTCTATGGTTTACGATACTATTTATGGTGATAGTAATGCGCAACATACATTAAAATTATATGAGTTGAATGAAGATATGTTTAGAGATAGTATCTATTTTTCGAATAAAGAATTTTTAACAAAAAGTACTCCAGTTGGAACCAAAACATTTATTCCGAATTATAAAGATAGTGTTATTGTTGATGGAGATACAATTAATAAAAGCCCTGCTTTACTAAGAATACATTTAAATAAATCGTTGGGAGATAAATTCCTTTCGAATTTTTCGAAAATGGAAACGAACGAAGATTTTTGTAAGTTTTTTAAAGGCTTTTATGTTACTTCTTCTTCTGCTACCGGAGAGGGTTCTATCATGTCGTTTAAATTGGTAGATATTCAATCAAAAGTAACGCTTTATTATCATAATATGAAAGATACATCAAAGTATACTTTTTATATTAATGATTATGCTGCGCGTGTTAATCATTTTAATCATACGAAATACCAATTCGCCAACCCTTTTCTTAAAAGTCAGATTTTTGGAGATACCGCAAAAGGTCAAAAGGTCATATACCTTCAATCGATGGCTGGCTTAAAAGTTCACTTCTCCTTACCCTATTTAAAAGATTTTGTAAAAGAAGGCAAAATAGCCATTAATAAAGCAGATTTAGTATTAAGTGTAGACGATAGTACCGATCAATCGCTCGGCAAATATTCGCCTCCTCCACAATTAATGTTAGTGGAAGAACGCGATGGAGAAATGTACGTATTAGTCGACCAACTCGAAGGAGAAGGTTATTACGGAGGGAAATACAATAAAAAAACAAAAGAATATAAATTTAATATTGCCCGACATATTCAGCAAATATTAGATGGAGTTAAAGAAAACAGAACACTTACGATCGTTGTATATACTTCACATAGAACGAATATTGCGAATAGAGTCGTATTAAAAGGTCCGGGTAGGAGTGATGGCTTAAAACTTCATATTACATATACAAAATTGTATTAAATTATGTGTGGAATTGTAGCATATCTGGGAAATCAACAAGCATTTCCCATTTTAATAAAAGGATTACATCGTTTGGAATACAGAGGCTACGATAGTGCTGGTATTGCAATCATAGAAAATAAGGAATTAAATTTATATAAGTGCCATGGTAAAGTGGCCGATTTAGAAAAGTATGTAAAGCAAAGTAATACCAATGGTACCATTGGTATAGCTCATACCCGATGGGCTACACATGGTGGGCCTAGTGATATGAATGCCCATCCGCATTATTCAAATAATAAAGATATCGCATTAATTCATAATGGCATAATTGAAAATTATGCATACTTAAAACAGGAATTAATAAACAGAGGATATGAATTTTCGAGCGAAACAGATACAGAAGTACTAGTACATTTAATTGATGATATTCGTAAACACGAACAAGTTAGCTTAGTAGAAGCCTTAAGAATAGCTTTAAATGAAGTTATTGGGACTTATGCCATTGTTATTATTTCTAAAGATGACCCAAATACATTAATAGGTGCTCGAAAAGGAAGTCCAATGGTAGTCGGTGTGGGAAAAGATGAAATGTTTATCGCCTCAGATCCTTCCCCTATCATTGAATATACTAAAAATGTAGTTTATCTTAATGATGAAGAAATAACAATCATTAAGCGAAATGGGGAGTTTAAAATATTAACAATTGCCAATCAGGAAAAAACACCTTATATTCAAAAGTTAGAAATGCAGCTGGAGTCAATAGAAAAAGGAGGTTTCCCTCATTTTATGTTGAAAGAGATTTATGAACAGCCACGTTCTATTAAAGACAGTATGCGCGGAAGGGTAAATATATCGAAAGAAATAGTAGCGCTGGGAGGTATTATTGATTATGAAGAAAAGTTTCTAAATGCAAAACGTATTATTATTGTTGCTTGTGGTACATCGTATCATGCCGGATTAGTGGGCGAGCATTTATTTGAAGATTTAGCCCGAATACCTGTTGAAGTGGAATATGCCTCTGAATTTCGTTACAGAAATCCAATTATTTACGAAACCGATATTGTAATTGCAATCTCTCAAAGTGGAGAAACCGCAGATACGCTGGCCGCTATCGAATTAGCTAAATCGAAAGGAGCTACTATTATTGGAATATGTAATGTTGTTGGATCTTCTATACCACGTGCAACCCATGCCGGTTCGTATACCCATGCGGGTCCTGAAATTGGAGTTGCTTCTACCAAAGCGTTTACTGCGCAGGTAACAGTATTAGCATTAATGGCACTTACAATAGCTCAGAAAAAAGGAAGTATATCAAAATCGAAACTTCATGAGATTATAACCGAAATTGAAAATATTCCGGTGAAAGTAGAACAAACATTAAAATTGGATAAAAAGATTAAAGAAATTGCTAAAACCTTTGCGGAAGCTAGAAATTTCTTATATTTAGGAAGAGGATATAATTTCCCGGTAGCCCTGGAAGGTGCCCTTAAACTAAAAGAAATATCGTATATACATGCCGAAGGTTATCCAGCGGCAGAAATGAAACATGGTCCTATTGCATTAATAGATAAAGATATGCCGGTAGTTGTAATTGCTACTAACAAAGGCTCATATGAAAAGGTAATTAGCAATATTCAAGAAGTAAAAGCACGTAAAGGAATTATTATTGCCGTTATTACCGAAGGAGACACAACCGTTAGAAATTTGGCCGATTATATTATAGAAATACCGGAAACAGAAGAAATGTTAGTTCCTCTTATAGCTACAATTCCCTTACAACTCTTAGCATATCATATTGCAGTGTTAAGAGGATGTAATGTAGATCAACCCAGAAATTTAGCGAAATCGGTAACAGTAGAATAACAGGAGTTTATTTTTTAGGGTCGTATGCCCATTTCAAATAAATAGATCCCCAAGTAAAACCGGCACCAAAAGCCGATAATATAATGTTATCACCCTTTTTTAATTGAGATTCCCATTCCCATAAACATAATGGAATAGTAGCAGAAGTCGTATTTCCAAAACGTTCAATGTTAATCATTACTTTTTCTTTATCTAGTTTCATTCGGTTAGCAGTTGCTTCAATAATTCGCATATTTGCTTGATGAGGCACTAACCATGCAATATCTTCAGAAGTAAGATTGTTACGTTTCATTATTTCTGCTGATACGTCGGCCATTTTAGAAACAGCCCATTTAAATACGGGTTGTCCTTCCTGATAAATAAAATGTTCACGTGCATCAATGGTTTCATGTGAGGCAGGTTTTACTGAACCACCAGCTTTCTGATGTAAATGAACTCGCCCAACACCATCAACCTGAAGAATTGAATCCATAATCCCGTATTCTTCTTCGGTTGCTTCTAATAAAACAGCACCGGCACCATCACCAAAAATAGGGCAGGTAGCACGATCGGTATAATCAACAATCGACGACATTTTTTCAGCACCTACTACAATTACTTTTTTATGAGAACCACATTCTACAAACTTAGAAGCAGTAACCAATGCAAATATAAAACCCGAACACCCTGCATTTAAATCGAAACTAAATGCATTTTTAATACCTACTTTATCGCTTACAATATTTCCTGTTGCAGGAAATTGCATATCGGGAGTAACAGTAGCACATATTAATAAATCAATCTCTTCGGGACTGGTATTCGTTTTTTTTAATAATCCTTTTACGGCTTCCGCTGCTAAATCGGAAGAACCTTTCCCTTCGCCTTTTAATATTCTACGTTCTTTTATGCCGATGCGGGTCATAATCCATTCATCGGTGGTATCTACCATTTTACTTAATTCTTCGTTGGTAAGTATATATTCAGGAACGTAACCATTAATTCCTGTGATGGATGCTCTTATTTTTGACATATTAGATATAAATTAAATTTATATTTTATTCATTCACTTTTAATGAAATATATGTTTTAAAAGTACTTTTAATTTTTTGATAAAGCGTTGCATCAACTACATTTTTAGTTTGTAGAATCATGTTTTTAATCGCTTTTTCATTTGAGATACCATGTCCGATTATAACAGTGCCGTTAATACCTAAAATAGGAGTACCTCCATAATTTTCGTAGTTAAATCGGTCCATAAAATCATTATGAAAACCTTGTTTAACAATAAGCCGGTACATGGCTTCAATTTGTTTTATAACAATATTTCCGGTAAATCCATCGCATACCACTACATCTACTTTATCTTTAAAAAGATCGCGATTTTCAATATTCCCAATAAAATTAATTTCTTTAGCGTCTTTTAAAAGTTTAAAAGCGGCTTGCGAAAGAAGATTTCCTTTTTCTTCTTCTTCACCAATATTTAAAAGGCCTACTTTGGGGTTCTTAATATTATAAACAAATTCAGCATAAAGAGAACCAATTATGCCAAACTGATATAGGTTGTCTGGTTTACAATCGGGGTTTGTTCCGGCATCTAAAATAATACCAATTCCTCCGTTTTCTTTTGGAACGAGTGTTGAAATACAAGGCCGAATAATACCCGGAATGGTTCCAACACTAAACATAGAGCCTACCAACATGGCTCCAGTATTACCAACACTAGCAAAAGCATCAATGTTATTCTTTTTTAAGGAATCGAATCCTAATGCAATGCTGGAATTAGGTTTTTGACTAAATGCTTTGGTTGGATGTTCTCCCATGCCAATAACTTCGGGTGCATGAGAAATTAAAAAATGAGTAGGATTAGCTCCCGCTGCAATAAGCATTGAGGTAATGATTTTTTCATCACCAAATAAAACTAACTGAACATCAGAAGGTAATTCTTTTTGGGCTTGTATTACACCGCCAATAGTTGACTTGGGTGCAAAATCGCCACCCATAATATCAATCCCGATTTTCATCTTGAGATTATTTTATGTTATGCAGTTGCTTCGTTCTTTTCTATGGCTAATTTTCCTTTATAATAGCCACATTCACCGCATACTCTATGAAATAATACAGAAGCACCACAATTGGAACATACAGAAGTAGTTGGAGCAACTGCTTTATAATGAGTTCTTCTTTTATCTCTTCTTGTTTTTGAATGTTTATGTTTTGGATTTGGCATAACTATATGATTTTAAATATATATGTTAATTTAATTTTATATTTTTTAATGATTCCCAACGGGAATCTTTTTCTTCAACAATATTAATTTGATGTTCTTTTAATTTTTTTATTACTTCTGCATTACATAAACTTTCTCCATTTTCATTAGTCGGATGAACTTTTTTCACCGGCAATGTTAAATGAATAAATTCGTAAATATATTGTGCTACATTAAAAGCATGTTCTGAATTCGGAATAGAAATAATTTCATCGGTTTCCTCTTTCTCTTCTGTGCCAAGCTTAACAATAAGTTTTTTTTCTGTTTGAATAGCTTGGTCAAATTCATCCAAACACCGATCACAAATAAGACGAACATTCCCGGAGATATTAAAATTTAATATCAACATACGGGTTTGCTTTTCAAAATCAATGTTTACACTTAAACGACCGTTTTTTATTTCTGACGAATCAAAATGTTCAAAGAACGAATTATCTATTTCAAATTCAAAAGGATAAGTACCAACTTTTAAACTTGAAAACGGAATCAAAAACTGTTTAAAAAAATCCACTATAAACGTTTTTAAATTTAGCCTGCAAAGGTAACATTTCTATTTGAATAAAAAAAATACTAAAAGCCTTTTATTGTTCTCCTATTATTTAAATGCTTTTTCAAGAAGTCCACTCCCGTTTATTTCCAATTCTTTAAAATAAGAAGGCGTTTCTTTCCCTAAAAGCTTGTCAACATATAATTTAGCTAAATACTGACCTAACATAAACCCTTGTCCTCTAAGCCCAATAAATAAGCCTAATTTCGGATCAATAATCATACGAGGTTCTGTATAATATCCAGACCATAATGCCTGAAAACCAACCGCCGAAATTTCAGGAATCCAATCGGTAAATATTTCTGAAACAATTTCAATAAAACGTTCACTATTATATTTTAAATCTTTAGCTGTTTCAGCAGGTTCAATTTGAGGAGAAGCACAACCTATAATTTGTCCTGTATCAGCAAGTTGTTGTCCGTAAACAGCGGTAAATCCTTTATATTTTCTTCTGTCAATTAACATATCTAATGGATTACCATTAACTCCAAGCATAGGCAATCTGCGTGTTATAAAAGCCTGATGTTTAACAGGATAAAGCCCTGTTTCTATCCCTAATATTTTAGCAAATTTTTCACAATCTCCACCCAACGCATTTATAAAGGTAGGTGTTCTGTATCCAATATATTCATTATCAGTTGTTTTGACTATAACTTTATAGATGGAATCTATTTTTTCAACATCAATTAATTCGCAGTTTTCAAGTAAATTTCCTCCTTTACTAATAGCTATTTGACGTAATGCTTCAATAACTTTTCCCGGGGTTGCTTGCCAGCAATCTCCTGTTTTTAATGCAGCCAAATATTTATTGTTGGAAGAATTGTAATAGGGAGAGATTTCTGTTTTAAACTGATTTGGTTTAACAATAATCCCTTTTTGCCATGCCAGAGAAGCCTCGAGGGTCTTCATCATTTCTTCATCATGAGCAAAAGTAACATAATTGATAAGTCGAAAATCTATTTCATGAGTTTTACTAAGCTCTTTAAAAAGTTCTAAATTATGTTTAGAAATATCGGATAATTCGGGTAAGCTGAATTGAGGGCGACCACCGGCAATATTACGCCAGGATGAACCAAATCCGTAATTAATCATAACCGGTTCTTTTCCGGCTTCAGCCAAATATCGAAATAAGGAACTTCCTCCAATTCCTCCACCTGCAATAAATGATTTAACTTCAACTACTTTCATTTTTTGGGCGTAAACATTCGTAACTACTTTCTGATGCTTGTTAGTTGGATAGAGTTCGCCTATAGTAATCTGATTCGATAATGGAGCACGTGGGGTAGGATGACCAAGTAATGTTATTCCTTTAGGACGTAATACTTGTTTTAACCGCAACAAGCATCTTTTTCCACGACAAGGGCCCATACCTAGATGGGTAGTATGTTTTATTTCTTCTACCGAAATATATTTTCTGTCGCCTATTACTTTCATCACTTTATCTAACGTAACATCATCGCAATGGCACATATATATTTCATCATCCGTTTTTTCTTTGTAAGATTTTAGATTTAGTTTTTCCGGATAGTTTTCTTTAACAATAAATCCGCGCACCTTAATAAGATCTTCTTTGGATATACCTTGTGTTTTTATTCGCGCTATATTTGTAAGATTTTTCTTTTTTAAGATTTTATCAATTTTCCCTTCTCCAATTTTATTGGCATAATTATCAACTAAGAAAACATCAGAACCTTCCGAAACATTTAATTCCAAAGGAAGAAAGAGTGTTTCTTTGTTTAAATTATATCCGAAAATAGCTAATCCCGGACATTGATAAACACAATCCATACAACCGATACATTTATCGAAATCTATTTGAGGAACGGTACTAGTAGAAGATTTGGTAATGGCTCCATGTGGACAAGCAAAAGCACAGGGGTTACAAGAGAAACCGTACAAACAATCAATTTGAACAAAGGGTTTTTCCATTCGTTCTTTAGTCGGTGTGTGGGGTTGTTCAATTATTTTGGCTGGATGTTGTTGCGAATCAAAATATTCTTTAGATACGGTAAGGTAAGCATTATAATCGTAGCTTTTAGCCATCGTATCTAATATTTCGTAGGCTACTTGTTTTCCTCGTAAAACCGCACTCGTTCCTTCTCCTATACGTATTGCATCGCCTGCTCCGAAACATTTTCTGCCAAACATTTCACGACCTTTTATAAGAAGGTCGTTATCGGGAATAAGACCGGTACAAATATTAATTGCATCAATTCCTTCAATAATTTTTTCGGTTCCGGGAATAGGTTTAAAATTTTTAGCTTCTACAATAACCGCACCTGTAACGCCATCATGATTTTTATTTGGGATGGCTTCAATGATTAAGTGCGAAAGAATTACAGGAATACCAAGTCGACGAACCCGGTTTGCTTGTACCGGAAACCCGCCTTCGTGTGGCATTGCTTCTACAATGGCTTTTACTTTAGCTCCTGCCTGGGTTAATTGATAACTGGTAAGATACCCAATATTCCCTGCCCCAACAGTCAGTATATTTTTCCCTAATAAGGTTAATTCCATATTCATCATTTTCTGAATAACGGCAGCGGTATAAACGCCCGGTAAATCATCGTTATGGAAACTGGGAAGAAAAGGAACGGCTCCTGCCGCTACTACAAAATATTCACAGTCTATATAAAATATTTCCTGTGTTTTCATGTTTTTTACCGCAATACGGTTATTTTCGAAAATATCCCATACGGTGCTGTCTAAAAATATTCCGGTATGATCATCGCCAGCAAGTATTTTAGCTATTTCAAACCCTCTCATACCGCCATATTTCTTTTCCTTTTCAAAGAAAAAGAACTGGTGGGTTTGCATATTAAATTGTCCGCCAATTTGTGAATTACTATCAACTACTATATTGGGTATTTTCGATTCATTTAGTATTTCACGACAGGCGAGCCCTGCAGGTCCTGCTCCAATAATAACAACAGCTGTTTTGTAAACCTGAATTGCATTTTTTGATGAATAATTAGATGCTTGGGGAACATATTCTTTCGGTATTTCCTGAACCGATTTAATGCCATCGCAAGTGGTAATACATATTCTTTTTATTTTGCCGTCAACCAGCATTTCACATGCTCCACATTTTCCAATGCCGCATTCCAGACTACGTTCTCTGTTGTCTATACTATGTGAGTGAATTGGATATCCGGCTTGATGAAGAGCTGCTGCTATAGAAAAACCTTTTTCTCCGGTAACTTCTTTTCCGTTATAGAGAAAAACATGTTTCTCGTTTTGTCCAATTGAAATAATAGGATGCTTTTCAATTTTATGCATAAATATTTTGTTTAGATAGGCTTTGTTAGTAGATAATCGTTAATTATTAATATATAAAAATAAAAGATAAATTTTACTACATAATTGTAAATCAATTTGCAAAATTAGATGTTTTTAAATTCACAATTCATTTTTAACATAAAATATTTTAAGATAGGAAAGTATCTGGGTTTAAAATGTTTATTTAAGAATATAAACGAAAGACTTCATTTTAGAGCCTCTCACCGGAGTTCTTGCCTCGCCTTGGCGGGGAACCGGCGACCTTTTAGAGCCTCTCACCGGACTTGAACCGGCGACCTGCTCATTACGAATGAGCTGCTCTACCAACTGAGCTAAAGAGGCTTTTAATTAGAACTGCTGCTCTACCAACCCTGCCTACCGCTAGGTAGGTGAGCTAAAGAGAATTTTTTAAAAAATAAATTTACATTAGTAAAAAAACGTGAATGTAAATTTATTAAGTCGGGGTGAGAGGACTCGAACCTCCGACCCCCACGTCCCGAACGTGGTACGCTAGCCAACTGCGCTACACCCCGATTATAAAAACGATATTAAAAAAGAACACTTGATTTATTAAAATTGAAGGCAATTGTACAAATTTATTTTCAAAATAAATTAATATAAAAAGTACGCTAGCCTCCCGATAACTATCGGGAGCGCTACCCCCCGATAATTAAAACTAAAATAAAAAAGAACTACTTGATTTATCAATATTGAAGTCAATTGTACAAATTTAATTTCAAAATAAATTAAAATAAAAAAGTACGCTAGCCTCCCGATAGCTATCGGGAGCGCTACCCCCCGAAAAACAAAATCTCAAATAAAAGAACACGAATCTTTCAATTATTTATATTAATAATTTGTAGTCTCCCCGGCGGGACTCGAACCTGCGACCCATTGATTAAGAGTCAATTGCTCTACCAGCTGAGCTACGGAGAGATTCTAAAAATAAGGGCCAAAGGTATTAAAAATATTTTAAACGGAAAAAATTGCACGAATGTTATTTATATAAAATATCTTACGTTGTTTACAAATACTTATGTAAAACAAAATTATATAGAAATATTATTTTCACTTTTAAATATCCTTTGGATTATTTTAAATTTACAATTGGTATAAAATATTTTTCCGATATTTGAAGTTTAAATAAATACTGCTGTTTTTTTATTTTTAACAAACATTTTTTTTGAAAAATAAATCATTCGAAATATTAGCTATTATTCTATTAATCAATTTACTGCTGCTTTTAATAGCATTTGTCCCTGCTCATAAATTTCAATTGCAAGATGATTATTATTTAAAATTATTAAGCTATGAATCAATATCTGATTTTAAATTTATCAATCAAAATGAAAAAGCAGATAGTCTAATTAGCCTATATACAACAAGTAAAAAGAACAGACTTAACAGAAAATCCTTGTCGGGTATAGAGCCTAAATCAAAAAACGATTTTCTTTATAATATTCAAACAAATAATGAATTCGCATTAGATAATTTTTTTAAATCATTACAAAATGAAATAA
The DNA here is from genome assembly GCA_035421345.1 of Bacteroidales bacterium. Taxonomy (GTDB): domain Bacteria; phylum Bacteroidota; class Bacteroidia; order Bacteroidales; family CG2-30-32-10; genus DAOLWT01. The sequence continues at coordinate 3,324 of DAOLWT010000002.1, read as the reverse complement.
ATAATAAAGTGGTTCGTATTGTTCATTATGGCGATTCACAGCTTGAAGGAGATAGAATAAGTTGTTATTTACGAAGTCTGTTTCAGAAAAAATTCGGCGGTACAGGTATTGGTTTTGTTCCCTTTGAAGATATTGCCGATAATGTTAACTTCTTTCGTATTTCTAGTCCAAACTGGCATCGCTACACAGTTTTTCATAATCGATATGCAAACGGTAATTACGGACTTTCAGGCAATGTTTATAAATTTTCGAAATATGCCGTTAAAAAAAATAATACCGATACTACTATAAATAAAGAGGATAGTATTTTAACTAAAGTGGAAACACCTATTATTTATAAGAATGCGACGGTTAGTATTAATCTTAATAATTATATTGCTTTTCAAAAGCTTTCATTAATGTATGGTCGCTCTTCTTCGGAATGTATGATGAATATATATAATATAAAAACAAACGAAAAAATAGTATCCGAAAATTTAGCCATATCTCCTTCTTTTAACCTACAAACACTTAATATTCCTTCGTCGGTAAAAAGTTTTCGTTTGGAATTTTCCGGCGATGTTAGTCCCGATTTTTATGGTATCTTAATCGACGGGAATAAAGGAATACAGGTCGATAACTACGCTATTCGCGGTCATTCGGGCGATGGCTTATTGCTTATAAATCCGGAATATTTAGCTTTACAGTTAAAAGAACTCAATGTAAAACTGGTCGTTTTTCAATATGGGAATAATGTAGTTCCTTATACAAAATCGGTTGCAGCCTGCGAACAAATGGGACAAATGTATTATTCTATTTTTTCACGGTTTAAAAAAGCAGCGAAAGACATAAGCGTTATCGTTGTTGGCGCCGGTGATATGGCGTTTATGAACGAAGGGAAGTATGTATCTTACCCATATATTGCAAAAATTAAAGATGCACAAAAAAAGGCTGCATTAGATGCAGGATGTGCATTTTGGGATTTATATAATGTAATGGGCGGAAATAATTCGGTATTAAGCTGGACCAAAAATGGATTAGCTACCTTCGATGGACATTTTTCTAGTAAAGGTCAAAAAGTAATAGGCAACGAATTATTTAAAGCTTTAATGATAGAATACAATCAGTTTTTATTCCGACAACGGAAAAAAGAAAATATATAAATGAAAAAAATAAATTCTAAAATTTTTCTTTTACGAATAACGGGATTAATAACCATTATTGGTTTATTTGCGTTTACCGGGAGAAATTTTATAACTAAAAATAATAGAGATTATCATATTGATTCTATTGCTTTTCCTCAATATATAAAACAATTAATTACCTACAATCAAGTATATCCGTATATTCGGTACAATCAGAATTATGTAGAATGGCAAGATTATTCTTCGATAAGTAGTTTTTTTACTAAAATAAAACAAACACAAACCCGAAAATTAAAAATATTGCACATAGGCGACTCTCATGTTCAAGCCGACATTTTTACCGGATATGTTCGTAACGAATTGCAAAAAATACTAGGTCATGGAGGGAGAGGGTTTGTTTTCCCTTATGCTGCCGCAGCAACCCATGCAGCCTACGATTACAAAACATCGAGTACCGGAGCATGGGAATTCTCTAGAAACATACAACCTGCTCCCGATTTCGATATGGGAATAACCGGAGTTACTATATATACAGAAGATAGTACCGCTGGGTTTAAATTAATTTTCCCTTCGGGTACATTACAAAAAAACGATAATGTGCTAAAAATTTATTGCCGTAGAGCGCCCGACAGCTACGATCTAAAATTAAAAGCTTCCGGCGTAGATGCTCCGCTGTATATCGATTGCAATGCATTTAACGATAAATTATATATAGAAATTAAACTTCCCCAAGCTAGTGATACCTTGTCTTTTACCGTTAACGAAACCGATACCATACAAAAATCGTTCGAGTGTTATGGTCTTATGATAGAAACAGCACAAGATAAAGGAGTTCTTTATAATAGCGTAGGAATAAACGGTGCCGGACTTTCCAGTTTATTAAAAGAGAATTTATTGTTGTATCAATTGTCGGAATTAAAACCCGATTTAGTTGTGTTAGACCTCGGATTAAACGATTTCTATAAGACAGCTTTTAAAAGCAAAGAAATGGAAAAAAACCTGGATAATATTATCGATATTATTCAACGTGCCTCTCCCGATGCATCTATTATTCTATCTTCCGGACAGGATGTGTATTACAGAAATTTTTGTGAAAAAAATTGCAAAACATATTCCGAACTAATGAGAGAAATAGCATTTCGTAAAGGCTGTGCTTTTTATGATTATTACTATATAAGTGGCGGACAAAATTCCATGTTGAAATGGAAAAATGATAAACTCGCTAAATACGATAAAGTACATTTAACCTCAGCCGGTTATTTTGTTAGAGGAGAACTCTTTTTAAATGCATTACTCGGCTCTTATCTAGTTTCATTAAATAAACCCGAAATAAAAAATTTAATCGCTTCTGCCGAATTTCCCGATACCACCAAAATATTGGCTACCATTGCTCATAAAGATATTCCGCTAGTAAAAGATACCGATGTAACTAACAATATTATTAAAGAACAAACCAAAGTCTGGAAAACACAAACAACATATTATAAGATTAAACCGGGAGAAAATTTAGGTCTAATTGCACAAAAAAATAAAGTTACAATTAGTCAATTAAAGACCTGGAATAAAATTAAAGGAACTATTATTAATGCTGGTGAAACATTGGTTATTTACAAACAGGTTTTGGTTAACGAAGAAGATGTTCCAACAACCACAAAATCAACAACTACTACAGTTCAGCCGAAGCCAAAAACAACTAACGGTAAAACAACAACTACTGCGAATAAAACATCTACAGGAACAAAAAAATATACTGTTTTAAAGGGAGATAATCTGTGGAAAATTGCAAATAAATTTGGGACCAGTGTTAATGAGCTTAAAAAATTAAATAATTTTAAAAGTGATGCATTAAAAGCAGGACAGGTTATTATTATTAAAAAATAGATATGAGCGATTTTTTTAATGCATTATTATATCATCCGGAACATCCATTGGTTTTTTATTCGGTACTTTTTTTTGTCTTATTTTCCTCTTTTTATATTATATACGCCTTTACTTCTCAAAGCATTAAATGGAGAAACGGATTATTGCTTCTGTTTAGTCTTTATTTTTATTATAAAGTTAGCGGAATAGCAATTATTTTTTTGTTATTGGTTGCCACTTCCGATTTCTTTTTAGGGAAAGCTATTTATTTTTCATCTCAAAAAAAAGCTAAAAAATATTATTTAATAATCTCATTATTAATAAATTTAGGATTATTAAT
>DAOLWT010000001.1:0-31760 GCA_035421345.1 Bacteroidales bacterium | reverse complement strand
TCGGTTTCGGGAAAAAAACAGAACCGTAGTTTTGAAGAAATTTTCTGACAGCCTTGTCCCGATAGCCATCGGGATTTGTAACTTTTTGATCAAGCAAAAAGTTAATAAGAAAAGCGTTGCGTTTCGAATTCTGACCGAGAGTAAATTTACAATCTATCTAAGTAATTCCTAACTCGCCGATAATTCATTGATTAGAATACAATATTTTTGCATAAATTTTTAGAAATTTGATTTTTCGGCTTTACTATTCTGTTAAGTTAGATACTTATACCGAAAGCATATATGTCATCGGTATAATCTGTTTTATACTTTTTTAAAAAATTTATTTCAGTAAAAATTTATTTAATAATAAAAAAAATGCAAATTAACGCTCCTTATATCTCTCTATTTCATTTTTTTTTTATAGTTTAGACCTCTAAAAAAATTAAACTATGTCTGAACATATTTCCGAAACTAAAAGTTTGCCCGAAAACGCATACCGCGAATTAAAAGAGGGCGAAGAATACAAACCAGTAATGCCTGCTTCCGGTTTGTTCCCCGAAATTACAACTTGGTCGGTTGTTATGGGCTTATTAATGGCTGTTATTTTTTCGGCCGCTGCGGCCTATTCAGGGTTAAAAATTGGACAAGTATTCGAAGCCGCTATTCCTATTTCTATTATTGCTGTAGGAGCTTCTGCTGCCATGCGTAAAAAAAATGCATTGGGTCAAAATGTAATTATCCAATCTATTGGTGCTTGTTCGGGGGTTATTGTTGCCGGAGCGGTTTTTACCATTCCCGGTTTATATATTCTACAAGCAAAATATCCCGAAATTCAAGTAGATTTTTGGCAAATATTTTTCTCTTCGTTGCTGGGAGGATTTTTAGGTATATTATTCTTAATTCCTTTCCGCAAGTATTTTGTAAAAGATATGCATGGAAAACTTCCTTTTCCGGAAGCTACTGCCACCACCGAAATACTTATGACCGGTGAAAAAGGAGGTAGTCAGGCAAAATTACTTATTGTAAGTGGTATCATTGGTGGACTTTTCGATTTTTGTTTTTCTGCTTTTAAACTTTGGAGCGAAGAAATTACAACACGCATTATTCCTATTGGAGAAACACTTGCCACCAAAGTTAAAATGGTTCTTAAATTTAATGTTAGTGCCTTAATTTTTAGTTTTGGTTATTTGGTAGGACTCCGTTATGCACTCATAATAACGGTTGGTTCGCTATTATCATGGCTTGTTTTAATACCATTGGTTAACGAAATAGGAAATCTTGTAGCAACATTGGGCGGAGGCGTAAATCCGTTTGAAGCCATGTCGGCAGAAGCCATTTTTAAAGCCTATGTTCGTCCAATTGGTATTGGTGCTATTGCAATGGCCGGTATTATAGGAATTATAAAATCATCGGGTGTAATAGGAAGTGCTTTTAAACTTGCTTTTGGTATGGGAACAAAAACACATGCGGAAGCGAATGTTGAAAGAACACAAAAAGATTTAAAAATGTCGTTCGTTATGTTATTAATAGGTTTAACCCTAATAGCGGTTTTCGTCTTTTTAATTTTTGGTGTTAAAATTACGATGATTCAAGCAATCGTTGCCTTATTAACAGTATTAATTATTTCATTTTTATTTACCACTGTTGCTGCAAATGCAATTGCAATTGTAGGTTCAAACCCTGTTTCGGGAATGACCTTAATGACCTTGATTCTTTCTTCTGTTGTGCTGGTTTCTATTGGATTAAAAGGATGGCAGGGCATGGTAAGCTCATTAATCATTGGAGGAATTGTTTGTACTGCTTTATCAATGGCAGGCGGCTTTATTACCGATTTAAAAGTAGGTTATTGGCTAGGAACAACACCCAAAAAACAACAATCATTTAAATTTTTAGGAACCTTGGTTTCGGCTGCAACAGTAGGTATTGTTATATTTATTTTAAATCAAGCCTATGGTTTTGTTCAAACACCGGAACATCCACAACCTATGACAGCCCCACAAGCAAACGCAATGGCTGCTATTATTGAACCATTAATGTCGGGAACAGGCGTAAGTTGGGTTTTATTAGGGATTGGAGCAGTTATTTCTATTTTAATAAACTGGTTAAAAATATCACCCCTTGCTTTTGCATTGGGTATGTTTATTCCACTTCCGCTTAATACACCGCTTGTAGTTGGTGGATTACTGAATCATTGGTTTTCAAAAAGCACGAAAAGCGAAAAGCTTTCTAACGCGCGTGTTCAACGAGGAATTCTTATATCATCCGGATTTATTGCAGGAGCCGCATTGTTTGGCGTAATTGGCGCATTCATTATTTTCTTTACGGGTGATGGGGAAGCCATGAATCTAAATGTTTGGAGCGACGAAAATGGGGTTGGAGCACAAGTTACTGCTTTAGTTGCGTTTATTGCACTAATTGCATACTTTGTATGGGAATCTTTCCGAGCAAAAGAAGAGGATTAGTAACAAAATAACCACAGTGTTCACGGAGCAGGCACAGAGATAACAGAGAAAAATGAAAGAAAATGAAATAACTGAAAAAATTATTGGATGTGCAATTAAAGTTCATAGTAATCTTGGTCCTGGTTTACTTGAATCTGCTTATAAAGAATGTTTATTTTATGAACTTACTAAATCAGGATTATTTGTAGAAAAGGAAAAACCACTTCCATTAATTTACGAAGAAATAAAAATGGATTGTGGTTATAGAATGGACTTACTTGTTGAAAATAACGTGGTTATTGAAATAAAATCAGTTGATGCAATAAATAATATTCATATGGCTCAAGTTTTAACATATTTGAAATTATCTAAATGCAGAATTGGTTTACTAATAAATTTTAATGTACTTAAATTAAAAGATGGTATTAAACGATTAATCCATGGATATTAAACTCTGTGCTCTTTGTGAGTACTCTGTTTCCTCTGTGGTAAAAATTTAAATATTAATAATTATGAAAAAAGAAGTTTTTGAAAGATTTTTGAAATACATAAAAATCGATACACAGTCTGATGATACTTCAGATACATATCCAAGTACTAAAAAACAATTCGATTTGGCAAAAGTGTTGCAAAAAGAATTGCAAGAAATGGGCTTAAAAGATATTTCGCTCGATGAACATTGTTATTTAATGGCAACACTCCCGGCAAATACCACCAAAAAAATTCCCACTATCGGGTTTATTGCTCACATGGATACCTGTCCCGATATGTCGGGAGCCAATATCAATCCGCAAATTATACAGAATTACGATGGGAAAGATATTGTGCTGAATAAAGAAAAAAACATTATTCTTGCTGTCAGCGAATTCCCTGAATTAGCCGAATACAAAGGACAAACATTAATTACAACCGATGGTAATACCTTGTTAGGAGCCGACGATAAAGCAGGTGTGGCAGAAATAATGACCGCCATTCAATATCTAGTTAATCATCCCGAAATAAAACATGGCGATATTAGAGTTGGCTTTACTCCCGATGAAGAAATTGGCCGTGGCGTAGATAAATTCGATGTAAAAAAATTCGATGCGGCATTTGCATATACGCTAGATGGTGGAGGAATAGGCGAGTTGGAATATGAGAATTTTAATGCGGCTCATGCTAAAGTAATATTTAACGGACAAAATATTCATCCGGGATATGCCAAAAATAAAATGATTAATGCGCTAATTCTGGCAATGGAGTTTAACGGGATGCTTCCAGTTAACGAACGCCCCGAATTTACACAAGATTATGAAGGCTTTTACCATCTTATTAAAATGGAAGGTGCTGTTGAAAATGCAAGTATTCAATACATTATTCGTGATCACGACCGTAAAAAATTTGAAGCGAAAAAAGTCTTTATTCAACAAACAGTTGATTACATGAATAAAAAATATCGCGAAAATACAGTCGTATTAGAAATGAAAGATCAGTATTATAATATGCGTGAACAGGTAGAAAAAACATTCCATGTAGTTGAAAATGCGCAAAAAGCGATGGAAGAATTAGGAATTGTTCCTAAAATTGTTCCTATTCGCGGAGGTACCGATGGGGCTCGTCTTTCTTTTATGGGATTACCCTGTCCGAACTTATTTGCCGGCGGACATAACTTCCATGGGAAAATGGAATATGTATCGGTAGAAAGTATGGAAAAAGCAGTACAGCTGGTTTTAAAAATTATTGATATTTATGCAAATAAGTAAACATTAGATTTAAACAATATATTTTATAATTTTGTCAGCTTTTTAAATAGGATTACCCTTATTAATTTTAAAAAACAAATATTTATGGAACCCATACATTTAAACCTGGAAAACCTCGATAAAGCGTTCCCTGACAATTTTTCACAAGAACAAATTGCAAAAGCAAAAACAGCTTTTCTAAAGAAATTATCAGAAGAAGCACATAAATTTTATGGAGGAAAAGTACAGGTTGTACCCAAAGCTCCTGTGCCCGGTTTTAACTGGTTTAATGTTTGGTATACTCCTGGCGTTTCTAAAGTATCTACTAATATTCGCGATAATAATGTTAGCTCGTACGAGCTTTCAAACAGAGGAAATCTTGTAGCTGTAGTGAGCGATTCAACCCGAGTACTGGGGGATGGCGATTGCACTCCCTCCGGAGGATTAGGCGTTATGGAAGGAAAAGCGTTTTTAATGAAATATTTAGGAGGCGTTGATGCGGTAGCATTATGTGTTGACAGCAAAAACGAAAAAGGCGAAAATGACCCCGACAAAATTATTCAGTTTGTTAAAATGTGTCAGCATAGTTTTGGTGCAGTAAATCTGGAAGATATTTCTCAACCCAATTGTTTTAAAGTATTAGATGTATTAAGAGAAGAATGTGAAATACCCGTATGGCACGATGATGCTCAAGGAACTGCTTGCGTAACCCTTGCCGGTTTTATTAATGCAATTAAACTAGCGGGTAAAAAAACATCGGAAGTAAAAATTGTTTTGTTTGGTGCAGGTGCTTCTAATACAACCATTGCACGTTTGTTAATAGCCGATGGCGCAGATCCTAAAAAAATGGTGATGTTCGATACCAAAGGATCTTTAAATTCCGACCGAAAAGATATTCAGGCCGATAAACGTTTCTATCGTAAATGGGAACTTTGCGAAAAAACCAATCCCAATAAAATTCAAACCATGGAAGAAGCCATGAAAGGGGCTGATGTATTAATATCATTGTCGACTCCGGGTCCTGATACCATTAAAAGAGAATGGGTTCGGGCAATGGCTCCCAAATCGATTGTTTTTGTTTGTGCAAATCCGGTACCCGAAATATACCCTTATGCGGCTAAAGAAGAAGGTGCCTACATTGTAGCAACCGGTAGAGGCGATTTCCCAAATCAGGTGAATAATTCTATTGGATTCCCCGGAATTTTAAAGGGGGCTTTAATGGTAAGAGCCAAAAAAATTACCGATAATATGGCTATTGCTGCAGCTCATTCATTAGCAAACTATGCTGAAAAAAGAGGAATTCATCCCGATAATATTGTTCCAAATATGGAAGAAGCAGGGGTATTCCCCGAAGAAGCTGCCGATGTAGCAATGCAGGCCATAAAAGATGGAGTAGCTAGAGTAACTATGACGAAGGAAGAAGCATACAAAAAAGCAAAAACCGACATAGATTATGCTCGTAGTTTAACCAAAAATTTAACAGATAACGGATTTATACCAGCGCCTAAACAAGAAATGCTCCAAGACGCTTTAAATTGGGCAATAAAACAAGTACAATAATACATGTTTTCATATATAGAAGGACGACTTTCGGAAAAAACGCCAACATATGCTGTAATAGATTGTAGCGGTGTTGGGTTTGCACTTTTGATTTCTTTAAACACGTATTCGGCTCTGCCTGAGGTAAATAATACTTGTAAATTATTTGCTCATGCTATTATAAAATCCGAAGCAACCACTCCGGTAGGCATGGTTATTTATGGATTTGCCACCGAACAAGAAAAAAATATTTTTTTAGAATTAACTTCCGTTTCGGGAGTGGGAAATAATACAGCCCGATTAATTCTTTCATCGCTAACTACATCCGAAGTAGTATCGGCCATAAGCTTGGGAGAAGTTTCTACATTTAGAAAAGTAAAAGGGATAGGCGAAAAAACAGCACAACGACTCATTATTGATTTAAAAGATAAAATAGGAAAAGGCATCCTCGCCAAAGAAATATTATTGCCTTTAAACAATACTTTTCGAAATGAAGCGTTAAGTGCTTTGGTTATGCTCGGTTTTCAGAAAAATACAGCCGAAAAAGCGTTAGATAGGGTACTTAAAACCGAAGCAGCTAATATTAGCTTAGAAGAAGCGATTAAACAAGCCTTAAAATTATTATAAAAACAAATTTTTTATCTTGCTTTGAATAGAAAAATAAAAATTATACTTCAAATATTTTTAATAGGTTGTTTTATATTCATCGGCTGGATATCGAATGCAACTTTTTATCCACTTGAGTATATTGCTTCTACTCCAAAGTCTTTCATAAATGATGATACCATTAAAGACGACACCCTAAATCTTCCTTTCCCCTTTAACGATAAGGACGAATATCCGTTTAATGGGAATACGAATGAAAGCCCTTTTTATTTAAAAAATCCGGCGAATGTTGCCGATAGTGTTTATTACGACCCAATTAGCAACTCATATATATTTACCAAAAAAATTGGCGATTATAATCTTTCTCCGCCCAACGAAATGTCTTTTGAAGAATATCAGAAATTTGAATCAAATAAATCATTAAAAGAATATTGGAAAAATAAAAGCGATGCTTATAATACAGCGAAAGGGTCGTCTTTAATTCCTAAAATACATATAGGAGGGGAAGCCTTCGATAAAATTTTTGGTAGCAATGCCATCGATATTCGTCCGCAAGGTTCGGCCGAATTAATTTTCGGAATTAATGCCATGAGGAGGGAAGACCCCTCTTTAGATGTAAAACAAAGAAGAAATGCCAATTTCGATTTTCAAGAAAAAATCCAGATGAATGTTACCGCTAAAATCGGCGATAAAATTCAATTGGGCATGAATTATAATACAGAAGCAACCTTCGAATTTGAAAACAAGATGAAATTAGCTTACGAAGGGAAAGAAGATGAGATAATTAAAATAATTGAAGCCGGCGATGTTACCTTGCCTTTAAATAGTACGCTTATTACTGGAAGTCAGAGCCTTTTTGGTATAAAAACAAAACTGCAATTCGGAAAAACAACCGTAACCAGTGTTTTCTCCCAGCAAAAAAGTAAATCCTCTACCATTGAAGTCTCGGGAGGAGCACAAATCAGTGAATTTGAAGTAAAAGCAGATCAATATGAAGAAAACAAGCATTATTTTCTTTCTCAATATTACAGAAATAAATATAATGGGGCATTGCAATCCTTGCCTATCGTAAATTCAAATATTAATATAACTAAAATTGAAGTTTGGATAACCAATATTGGTGCTGCTACTACCGATAACCGAAATGTAGTAGCCTTAACAGATTTAGGAGAATACAATCCGTATAATACGAATGTTATAACTCCCGGTTCTATTGTAAATCCATCGAATTATTCAAATAATTTATACTCCTTAACCAATAATTCAAGCATACGCGATATTAATCAGGCTAGTAATTATTTAGGAGGTACTCTTAACTTAGTTTCTGGAGTTGATTTTGAAAAAGTGGAGTTAGCTAAAAAATTGTTACCCACCGAATTTACATACAATAGTAAGTTGGGGTTTATTTCATTAAGTTCTACCTTAAATGCCGATCAGGTTCTTGCTGTGGCATACCAATATACCATTGTTGGAGATGATTCGGTTTATCAGGTGGGAGATTTTTCAACCGATATTGCCGGTCCTAATGCATTAATCGTAAAATTAATAAAAAGTACTTCTTTAAATACAAAAGTACCCCTTTGGAATTTAATGATGAAAAACGTGTATGCGTTAGGTGCTTATCAGGTAAACCAAGAAGATTTTCGTTTAAATATTGTATATACCAATAGCGAAAATGGAGTTCCGGTAGGTTATTTCTCGGAAGGAAATAGCGATGTAAAAGGAATTCCTATTATAAGAATATTAAATTTAGATAATTTAAATACACAATTAGATCCCTCTCCCGATGGGGTTTTCGACTTTATTGATATGGCTGCTACGCAGGGAGGAACGGTTCAATCTTCCAATGGAAGAATATTTTTTCCAGTACTGGAACCTTTTGGGAAAGATCTTAGAAATAAATTTAACGATAATACCATCGCTGATAAATATTGTTACGATTCCTTGTACACAATGACCAAAACAGGGGCGCAGCAATATCCTGATAAAAATAAATTCTCTATTATTGGCACCTATAAATCTTCTTCGAGTTCTGAAATTTCGTTGAATGCGATGAATGTTCCACAAGGTTCTGTTAAAGTTACTGCAGGTGGAATACAACTCACCGAAAACGTTGATTATACGGTAGATTATACCTTAGGAAGAGTAAAAGTTATTAACGAAGGCATATTAAATTCAGGCACTCCTATTCAAATTAATCTTGAAAGTAATTCCTTGTTTAATATTCAAACCAAAACATTAATGGGAACACACATTGATCATGAAGTAAATAAAAACTTTATGCTCGGTGCTACTATTTTAAATTTAACGGAAAAACCAATAACTCAAAAAACCAATTTTGGAGACGAACCAATATCAAATACCATTTGGGGATTAAATGGATCCTATGAAAAAGAGTCGGTATTTATTACTAAATTACTGGATAAATTACCTTTTTATAGCACAAAAACACCATCTAAAATAAGTATTACCGGCGAATTTGCCCATTTAATACCCGGACATGCCCGTGCAGTAGGCAAAACAGGAACTTCATATATCGATGATTTTGAAGGAAGTAAATCTTCTATCGATATGAAAAATATTTCAACATGGCAGCTTGCCAGTACACCTCAAAACCAAACGAATTTATTTCCGGAAGGAGCCCTGGGAACCGGTTTAAAGTTTCGTTTTAATGTTGCAAAATTATGCTGGTATACCATCGATCATTCTGTCTTCAGATTAAATAGTAATTTATTACCATCTAATATTACAAAAGATGAATTATCAAATCATCATGTAAGAATAATTTATGAAGATGAAATATTTCCTAATAAAGAAACTCCTACCGGTCAGCCTGTTATTTTAGCCATGCTCGATTTAGCATATTATCCGAAAGAAAGAGGTCCTTATAATTATAATACAGAAAATATTAACCCTGCAAACGGTGAATTTTTGAATCCCGAAAAAATGTGGGGTGGTATAATGCGAAAGGTAGAAACAACCGATTTTGAAGCCACTAATATGGAATATATCGAATTCTGGTTAATGGATCCTTTTATAAATCCGGAAGGCTTGGGAGAAACTTTACCCAACCCGCCTACAGGAGAAATATATTTTAATTTAGGAGATATTTCAGAAGATGTATTGCGCGACTCTAGAAAAAGTTTCGAAAATGGTTTGCCAACAACCACGACTGTTACTGATGTTGATACAACTGTTTGGGGAAGAGTACCAACCATTCAGGCATTAACCAATTCATTCGATAATAATCCGGATGCCAGAAAATATCAGGATGTTGGGTATGATGGTTTGATGGATGAAGATGAACGTAGTTATTTTGATTCAGTTTATATTCAGAAACTGCCGGCAAATCTACAAGCAGCGGCAAAAACAGATCCTTCTTCCGATAATTATCATTATTTCAGAGGTTCTGATTACGATAATGAAAGCAAAAGCATCTTAGAGAGATATAAAAAATATAATGGGGTTGATGGAAATTCACCGGCTTCTACACAGTCAGCAGAAGACTATCCGACACAATCATCAACTATTCCCAATACAGAAGATATAAACAAGGATAATACCTTAAGCGAATCGGAACGTTATTTCCAATATCGCATTGAATTAACTCCGAACAAAATGGTAGTTGGAGAAAATTATATTACCGATATGTATGAAGCACCTGCTGTTCTACTTTCGAACGATAAGAAAGCCAAGGTTAAATGGTATCAGTTTAAAATTCCAATCAAAAACCCCGATAAAGTTGTAGGAAATATACAAGATTTTAAATCTATTCGGTTTATGCGTATGTTTATGAAAGGATGGGCTGAAAGTACGGTTCTTCGTTTTGCTTCTTTAGAATTAGTACGCGGAGAATGGCGCAAATACAACCTTTCATTAGTTCCGGGTGAATACGAAATGGATGATAATAACAATACCACTTTTGATGTGTCGGTGGTTAATATTGAAGAGAATGCTGAAAAAATCCCTGTCCCATATGTAATACCTCCCGGTATTGAAAGAGAAATTAATTTGGGGACAACCAATCTTCAGGAATTAAATGAACAATCGCTTTCACTGAAAGTGGTTCATCTTATGGATGGTGATGCTCGTGTTTGCTATAAAACATGCGATTTTGATATGCGTGAATTTAAAACATTGAGGATGTTTGTTCACGAAGAAGCTGTTGGCACAAACGATAACATTAAAGAAGGAGACCTTACCATTTTTATGCGATTAGGTACCGATTTTACCGACAATTACTATGAATATGAAATACCGCTTACTCCAACACCATGGTATACAACAACATCAAATCCCGATATTATTTGGCCCGACTCCAACGAGTTTAACATTACATTAAATGTTTTGCAGAACTTAAAAATGGAGAGAAATATTCAGATGCGGGTTCCCGGGTCAGGAGTTACTTTATCAACACCTTACACTACTTCTGATAATGGACGAAAAGTAACAGTTGTGGGAATGCCTACATTAAGTAGCGTGAAAGTAATTATGATAGGGTTAAGAAATCCTAAAAAATCAGCGGGTACAATAAATGATGACGGAATGGCTAAATCGGCCGAAGTATGGGTTAACGAGTTAAGATTAACCGATTTTAATGAAAAAGGCGGATGGGCTGCTACTTCTACTGTAAATGCAACACTCGCCGATTTAGGAACAGCTACCATGGCCGGTAAAATAAGTACTCCCGGATTCGGAAGTATTGAGAAAAAAATTAGCGAAAGATCGAAAGAAACGATTAAAGAATATGCTATTGCAACCAGCTTGGAATTAGGTAAATTCCTACCGGAAAAAACGGGTATTAAAATTCCAATGCACTTCGATTATTCCCATAATGTAAGCGATCCTCAATATAATCCGCTGAATCCGGATTTATTGTTTGATGAAGATATTGATACATATGCCAGTAAAGAAGAAAGAGATTCGGTAAAAGCGTTAGGACAAGAACTTACTGTAAGAAAAAGTTTAAATTTTGTAAATGTTAAAAAAGAAAAAACGGGGACATCCTCTAAATCGCATATTTATGATGTTGAAAATCTTGACTTTACCTATTCTTATACAGAACAATATCATCGCAATATTGATATTGAACATGACTTTAAAAAAACATATAAAGGTTCTATAGGATATACATTTACAAATTCACCTAAAAACTTTACCCCTTTATCTAAAGTCAAGTTTTTTTCTGCTAAGCCACTTAAAATTGTAAAAGATTTCAACTTTTATTTAATGCCTAAATCGTTAACATTCAGAACCGATTTAGATAGAATGTATGCCGAAAATAAACTAAGAAATAAGTCAAAAGCCGATATATTAATAGATACTACCTATATTAAATCTTTCTCATGGGCAAGAGATTATGGGATGAAGTTCGATTTAACACAAAACCTGAAAGCCGATATTACAGCAACAGCCGATGCCAGAATAGATGAACCGGATGGCCGTATTGATAAAGAAGACTCCGATTATGGATGGAAAACGGATTCTATAATGGAAAATATGAAAAATTTTGGAAGAATTACCAATTACGATCAAACCTTAAATGTAAATTATACCATTCCTATTAATAAAATTTCATGGTTTAATTGGGTTACTTCTTCTGCAAAATATACAGGTATTTATTCTTGGCAGGGAGCTCCACTTTCATCGGTTAATCTGGGAAATATTATTGAAAACTCTAACTCTAAACAACTTAACGGAAGTTTTAGTTTTACCAATTTATACAATAAGATTAATTATTTAAAAAAGTTGAACCAAGAAAAATCATCGACTACTATTGTTGCTAAAGCTAAAAAATCGACCGATAGCACCGGTGTTGATTCTAATAAAACGAATATATCTAAATCGATAGTTGACAATATACTTAAGTTCTTTATGGGCATTAAAACAGTTTCGTTTACCTATTCTCAAGGAAATGGAACTTATCTCCCCGGTTTTGTAAATAACCCATCTATTCTAGGTATGGATAATAAGTGGAAATCACCGGGTTGGGGCTATGTTTTTGGCGATATTAATCAAATTCGAGAACGTGCTATGGAAAACAATTGGATATCGAAAGATTCGATGCTTAATAGCCAGTTTGCTTCCAAATTAACCGATAATTTTACTGCACGTGCAACTATTGAACCTTTCAGTAAATTTATTATTGAATTAACATCAACACGTACATTCTCTAAAAATCATTCAGAATATATTAAATGGGATCCTGTTTCTTCTAAATATAAAGAATATAGTCCCATAGAAAAAGGAGCGTATAGTGTTTCTTATTTAACTTGGCCTACGGCATTTATGAACAAAGAAGATAAGATTACCCATTCTAACGAAGTATTTGAGAAATTTAAAGAAAACAGATTGGTAATTGCATGGCGATTAGCCGAAAATAATAAACATTGGCAAGCAAATTCGTTAACCATGGTTGATTCCATTTCCGGCGATGTTTATCCGCTTGGATATGGACCAACTTCCCAAGATGTTCTTATTCCCGCTTTCCTTTCAGCTTATACCAATAAAGAACCCGAAAAGGTTAAACTAAATGCATTCTCCGAAAAATTTTCGCTCAGAGATATTCCTATTCCAAACTGGAGAATTACGTATAACGGATTATCTAAGCTTACCTTTGTTAAAAAATATTTAAAAACGCTTTCTATTAGTCATGCTTACAAATCTACATATACCATTGGAGCCTATACTTCCGATATTTTGTATGCCGATAACAACCAAGATGGATTATCCGATATTAAAGATAAATTAAGCAGTAATTATGTTCCTCAACACGAAATTGCACAAGTGGTATTAACCGAACAATTTAACCCATTGTTAAATATTGATATGACTTGGAATAATAGTTTAATTTCAAATATTGAATTCAAAAGAAGTCGCGATTTATCACTCAGTTTTGCCAACAATCAACTTACGGAAATAAGTAGCAACGAAATAGTTGTAGGACTAGGATATAGAATAAAAGATGTAGTGTTAAATGTAAAAGGCTTAAATGGTGGAAAATCGAAAAAATTAAAAAGCGATTTAAATATTAAATCGGATGTTTCTATTAAATCGAATAAAACAGTATTAAGAAAAATTGTGGAAGATATAAATCAGATTTCTACCGGTCAGCGTATTATTTCTATTAGTGTTTCTGCTGATTACTTAATAAACGATAAGTTTACCATTAAATTCTTCTTCGATAAAATTGTAACAAACCCATATGTGCCTTCCATGTTCTTAAATTCGAGCACAAATGCAGGTTTTAGTCTTAAATTTACCCTTGCTCAATAAAATTTATTAAAATTGTTGCGTTGTTTTGTTAAAAAATGTAATTTTGGCAACATAATTTAAAAAATAAATAATACAATGAATATACTTGAAAATTTAAAATACACCAAAGATCATGAATGGTTAAGAGTAGAAGGTGGCGAAGCTTATATAGGCGTTACCGATTTTGCTCAAAGTGAATTAGGCGATATCGTTTTTGTAGAAGTAGATACCATTGGAGAAATTATAGAAAAAGAAGAAACATTTGGAACTATTGAAGCGGTTAAAACTGTATCCGATATGTTTATGCCTGTTTCGGGCGAAATACTCGCATTTAACGAAGCACTTGAATCGAATCCGGAATTAATTAACAAAGATCCTTACGGAGAAGGTTGGATTGTAAAAATAAAATTAACCGAACCAGCTCAAGTTAATGAGCTCTTATCGGCAAGTAAATATAGAGAACTAACCGTTCATTAAAATATGAAAAGCCGGAAATTTTCTCCGGCTTTTTTCTTTATGTTTCTTAAATATAACTATCCTGGAATTACGTGGGCTATTTTTATTTTAATCGTACTGGGAATTCCTGGCGATCAACTTTCGAATCGGCCTTTTTTACAAATTCCTTATTTCGATAAAATAATACATACCGGTTTATTTTTTATATTGGTATTTTTATTATCACGAGGTTTCTTATTTCAACAAAAATTTTCTTTTCTTTATCGTTTTACTATCCCTTTGGTTTTAGTTATTGGAATAGCTTACAGCGGATTAACCGAACTATTACAGGCATTCGTTTTTAAAGGACGAACAGCCGATATAAACGATTTTATTTTTGATGTAGTGGGATGTTTTGGTGGGGTATATGTGTTCCTTTTTATGAAAAAAATAAAGTTAATAAAAGAAAAAAATAAACAGCTTATTTAATTTTATCATACTAAAGTTATTTTTACTTTTGTTTGTTATTAATTTACTATTATATATTTCTTCTGAATGAAAAATAAATTTGATTCTTTACAGAATTACAACGAAACGAAACAAGCCATTGGATATGTTCCTCGAAAAAAAGCAACACAACAAACATACGATGAAATAGGTTTTATGTCGGGACTGGAAGTTCACCAGCAAATTTATACGAAACAAAAATTGTTTTGTCGTTGTCCTGCCGGTTGTTTTAATGATAATGAGGTGTACGACGCCGAAGTTATTCGACATATGCGCCCTACATTAAGCGAACTAGGCGAGTACGACGGGACCGCTTTAATGGAATTTAAAACCCGTAAAAATATTGTGTATCGGATAAAAAATGAAACAACGTGTACTTACGATGTAGATGATACACCCCCTTTCCCGCTCAACAGAGAAGCGTTGGAAAATGCAATTAAAATATCTTTTTTATCTAAACTTAAAATTGTTGGAGAAGTTCATATAACCCGTAAACAGTATCTCGATGGCAGTATTCCTGCCGGTTTTCAACGTACCGCGATTATTGGAGTAGAAGGTGAAATACCATTAAAAAATAAAAAAGTACGTTTAATCCAATTAAGTTTAGAAGAAGACTCTTGTCGTGAAGTTAGCGATATTAAACATACCCGCATATATAAAACGGATCGATTGGGAATGCCTCTCATAGAAACAGTTACTTATCCCGATATGACTAACCCCAATGAGGTAAAAGAAGCCTGCGATTATATTCGTTTTTTAAATAGAAGTACCGGATTGGTAAGAGTTGGTATTGGTGCCGGTAGAGAAGATGTTAATGTGAGCTGTAAAGGAGGAACCCGTGTAGAAATAAAAGGGGTGGCTCACACCAAATGGATTCCTGAATTAACGCATAATGAATGTTTCCGTCAGTGGGCATTGTTAAACATTAAAAAAATATTAAACAATAGATATTCAGAACCTAAAAACTGGAAAATAAACCAGGTCGTAATTCCATATACCATGGTTAAAGGTTCTTATGCTCCTTTGAAAGAAGCTAAAAAAGAAAAAAATATTTTAGTAGCTGTTAACCTTCCCCATTTTCAGGGAATTCTGTCTCATTTTACACAACCCGATAAAATGTTTGCCCACGAAATTAGCGATCGACTAAAAGTAATTGCTTGTCTCGAAAAGCCTAATATGACTCATTCGGAAGAATTTACCCCTATTGTAAATGAAGCCGATTTTATTAAAATAAAAAAACTGCTAAAAAGTGCCGACGAGGATGCTCAACTTATTTTCTGGGGTCCCGAAGAAGATATTCCCACTGCCTTAGAAACCATTGAAGAACGTTGTAAAATGGCATTTGCCGGCGTTCCTCCCGAAACCAGAAAATCGTTTAAAGACGGAACTACTATTTTTGAAAGAGTACTTCCCGGTGCCGACCGAATGTATCCAGATACCGACTCGAAGCCGATTCCTTTACCAAACGATTATTTAGATAAACTTAGCAAAAATCTTCCTCACGATATTATTGAACGATATAATCAGTTGAAAAAATGGAATGTGCCGGAAGATACATATACCTTTATTTTTAAACGAAATCACTTCCCGCTAATTGAAAAAATTTGTACAGAACTAGGGTATGACCCTAAATTTATAGGTACTTTCTTCGGACATAAATTAAAATTTGTAGAAGGTCATTATGTTCCTGCCTCTAAATTTAATTACGAAAAAATTTACGATCTTTTTAAGTTTATAAAAGATGAAAAATTAGATATTCAAATAGCAAAACGAATACTTCCGGTTATTTATGAGCACCCTCAAATAGATTTTGAATCGGCATTGGTTACCATTCAATTTAAAAGAATCGATAAAAAAGAAATTATTTCAACTATCTCTTTATTGAAAGATAAATTCAATACGATTAGAAGAAAAAAAGAAGTAGAAGTGGAGAAACACTGGATAATGGGAGAACTTAGAAAAAGTGCTATCGGAAATATAGCGTTAAATGAATTAAGCAAAGTTATTGCAGCAAATTAAAAATTATAGCATGTTAGAAGATTTTTTTCAAGGATATAAAGGAACAGCATTAGAAATGCTGAAAAAATTCAATGTTCGAGTTTGGGGACAAGCAGAAATAGAAACAAAGAGAGGGGGTTTTATTGGTACTATTTTACCTCGTTCCGAAAATGATGACGATACGCATATCGTACTGAAAATTCCTACTGGTTATAATATTGGAATTGACACAAGTACCGTTATCAACATGAAAGAAACTGGTTATAAAAAAGCCAATTATAAAATTCCTGAAAAAGAATTCCCCTATACCGAAGGCTTACCTAAAGTAAAGCTCATAGGAACCGGTGGAACTATTGCTTCGCGCCTCGATTACAGAACAGGTGCCGTTATTCCCGCTTTTAGTCCGGGAGAACTGTATGGTGCCGTTCCTGAATTAGCCGATATTTGTAATTTGACTACCGAAAAAGTTTTTGCTGTTTTTAGCGAAAATATGGGTCCGGAACAATATAAGAAATTAGCCATTGCTATTGGAAAAGAAATAGAAAATGGTATTGACGGCATTGTAATAGGTCATGGTACCGATACCTTGCATTATACTTCTGCTGCCTTAACATTTATGGTTCAGAATTCACCTATTCCCATTGTTTTGGTAGGTTCGCAACGATCATCAGATAGACCTTCTTCCGATGCGGCCCTTAATCTTATGCATGCAACAACCGCTGCCGGACACGGCGATATTGCAGAAGTAATGGTTTGTATGTATGGTCCAACATCCGATGAATATGGGTTTCTTCACAGAGGTACCCGTGTAAGAAAAATGCATTCTTCGTATCGTTCAACATTCCGTACTATTGGTGATACTCCTTTAGCTACGGTTACTAGAGAAGGGGTTAAACCAATTAAAAGCTTATATAATCCTCGTCGGAAAGACCGTAATGTAAAGATTCTACCTTATTTCGAAGAAAAAGTGGGCATGCTTTATTATTATACCAATATGAATCCCGACATGATCGATTCTATGGTAGACAATGGATATAAAGGAATTATTATTATTGGAACCGGCTTAGGGCATGTTAACAAACCTATTTATCCGGCTATTGAAAGAGCAACAAAAAAAGGAGTTGCTATCTATATGACCTTACAAACCCTTTGGGGATACGTGCATATGTTTGTATATGATACCGGTCGCGACCTTATGGCAAAAGGAATTATTCCTGCCGAAAATATGTTACCCGAAACAGCCTATATTAAATTAGGATGGGCATTAGGCCAAACCAACGATCTGGAAAAGGTGAGAGAAATTATGCTTACCCCAATTAACGATGAAATTACCCCTCGTGAACCATATAATGGTTATTTGGTTTACCAAGGAGGCGTTCCCGAAGTGGAAGATTTTATTAAAAAATTCAGAAAATAAAACGGAGTAAGGAAATTTCGGAAAATAGCCTAATCGAGTATCATTAAATTACATCCTCGGGTATCGCTATAATCAAAACGCCCTAATACGTCAAAACAGCCATCGGAGGTTGTTTTCCCTATATCTTCTGTAGAAATAAAAGAACAGGAATTGATATTCGCCAAATCAATTATATTAATTCCTCCTTGTCGGCCGCTTGCTACATACGAGAAAGGATCATTCAATTCGCGAATCAATACTTTCATCCAGGGAGGTGCTTTGTAAATACCTTTCCCCTTGGAATAGGCTTGCGATAAAAGCTCAGTCATGCCATATTCGGAATGAATAAAATTAACACCCATTTTTTGACATAAAATTTCATGTAATTCTTCCCTTATTATTTCCTTTCTTTGCCCTTTCATACCGCCGGTTTCCATAACAATAACGTTATTTAAAGGGGATTTCATTTTTTCTGCTAAATCTAACAAGGCATAAGAAACGCCTAATAAAATTATTTTTGGGGAATTATTTTCCGATAATTTTTTAAGTTTTTCAAGCAATTCATCGTAATTATTTAAGTAAAATCCGCAGTCGGAACTATATTTACTTTCCTGCATAAAAAGACGAGCCATCCACACTAACGAAGAATTATTTCTTTCTAAATAAGAAGGCAATAGAGCTAAAAAAATATAATCGGAAACAGCGCCATAGCATCTTTCGAACGAAAGGAGGGCACTTTTTTTATATATACTAAGGTCGCTAACGTAATGATGGCTTTTTATAGAACCCGTAGTACCACTGCTTTCAAATACGGCTTCGGCAGGTTTATTTGTTGCAAGAATAGGGTGAGTTCTGAAAAAAGAAATAGGAAGAAAAGGAATTTGTGAATAATGCGTAATATTACGTATATCCTTACAAATTTGATTAACATAACGGGTATAAATTTCAATATGTTGATATTGATATTGAAAAACACGAATGGCTAATTCATTAAAATCGTTTTCGTTATTAATTTCAAATATGCTATTTTTGAAAGGAGGTAACATAATATTGTTAAGGTTATTACGTTCTATTTTATTATATTTGCAATAGAATATGATGAAAAAACAATCAAATATACTGTTAATTCTGTTTTTTGCAGCAATTTTTTTGCAAACGGCCTGTAGGGAAAAAGTGACCTATCCCGAAACGCCTATTATTGAATTTCTAAGTTTTTACAAAATTGAAAACGATTTAGGGATAGACCAAAAAGGAATTCTTGCTTTTTCTTTTACCGATGGCAACGGAGATATAGGCTTGGCAGAATCGGATACCTTACCCCCTTATAATATTGAAAGTGAATATTATTATAATTTATATATTACCTATTATCGTAAGCATAACGGAATATTTTTGGCTGATTCACTCCCTATGACCAATAACGGTCGTATTATGGTAATTACCCCCGAAGGAAAAAATAAAGCCATAAAAGGAGATATTAATGTGGAGCTTTTTATTAATAATCCAAAACCCCCTTCGCCTTTCGATACCATTTGTTTTGATGTTTTTATAATTGACAGGGCTTTAAACAAAAGCAATACCATTAGAACACCCGAAATTATTGTAAAAAAACAATAATATTTCCGTTTCCTTATTTTTAGTAAAATTAAAAAAGGTTTATTTTAAGCCCATTATGGCTTCATTGATATTAAATATGTGATCGGCCAATTTCTCGGAAGCATAAATTAAGTCGGCATAAATAATCATCCCTTTATAGTTTGTATCGGGAGTATTGGGTATTTCGAACTGCTCCTTTACTAAATCGCTTCTAAGCTTATTAATTTGTAGTTCGAGCATTTGCGCTTTATCAATAGCAACCTTATCGTAATCTTTTTCCAGGTTTTCAATAAGAACTTCAAAGCTGGAATACAACAAGGCATACATTCCTTTTAAATTATCGCGTTGTTCGTTTGTAAACCATGCCCGTTGAACATTTTTTCGGTTTATGCTTTTAGCCATGTGATAAACCAAATCGCCTACATTCTCGAGTTCTTTAATAATACGCTGCATCGATTTTACCCGCTTTAAGCCTTTCTCGCTGTATTTGCCACGGTACGTTTGATTTAAATAGGCATTAATTTCATCTTCAATTTTATCTATTATTTCTTCCTGTTCTTTAATAGTTTTAAAAAGATTTTCATATGTATTTTCATCTTTTTCGTTAAGCAAATCGGGAATACGACTAAATTGTTTGCGACAGCTCTTTGCTAAGTTTACAATTTCTTTTTCGGCTTCTTGTAAAACAATTTCGGAAGAAGAAAACGGAGAATTAATATATTTTAAACCAAAGAGCTCATCTTTTTTATTTTTTGCCGGAATTAACTTCTCGGCTATTTTTGCCAGCCAAGGAATAGCCCCTATTAAAAGAATGGTATTGGCAATATTAAAAAAAGTATGAAATACAGCAAGTCCTAAAGGAGCTGCCGAAGCATTGGAAAGTGGCGATTCATTTATAATTTGTCGGGTTAAATAATCTGTTGCTTGAATAAACCATTGAAAAATAAGTAATACCCATATTACTCCGATTACTTTTATCAGCGTATGCGAAATAGCCATCCGTTTGCTATGAACATTGGCTCCTAAGGCCGCTATATTTGCTGTAATGCTGGTTCCTATATTTGCACCGAGTATTGTAGCTACTCCTAATTCGAACGAAATCCATTGATTGGCGCACATAACCAATGTAAGCGCAATGATAGCACTCGATGAGCGAACCAAGGCAGTAATAATAATTCCGGCCAACAAAAAAATTAAAATAGCACTAAAACTATTCGAATAAAAACCGTCGAGCAGGCTCATTAATGCTGAATTTGCGTTTGTTTGATCGAAAAAATAGTTAAGTAAGTCTAAGCTAAAAAATAAGAGGGCAAAGCCAAAAACAAACTCACTCCAATTTTTTCTAATTTCTTTTTTGGAAAATAAAAAAGGCAATGCAATACCCATTATGGGTAAGGCAATTAATCCCATTTCCGAATTAAACCCGATGAACGATAGCAACCATATTTTAATGGTAGTCCCAATATTGGCGCCCAATAAAATACCGATAGATTCGGAAAGAGAGAGCATGCCGACATTAACAAAACTAAGGGTAATAACGCTAACAACGGCAGAAGCTTGTAATAGAGCAGTAATAAATAAACCCGAAAAAACGGCTTTTATTCGGGAAGAAGCAATATATTTGGTAAACGACCGTAATTTATTCCCGCTTATGCGTTGAAGGCTTTCGCTCATCAGTTTCATACCGTAGAGGAATAAACCGATACACCCTGCTAATGAAAGAATATTAATAATATAATTCATCTTATATAAAATCTTTATTTAGTGTAAAATTATAAAATAAATCTGTTTATGTCTTGTCCTGAAATAAGTTTAAACAAAAAAGGGTAAATTTATATAAGAATTTAAGTATTAAACTGTAAATTTATTTAGGACGAGACAGCAGGGCTTTTATTCTTCTGCTTCTTCACGTAACAAATCTTCTACTTCTTTTAATAACATTTCTTTGTCGGGTAAATATAAAACATAAGTAGATGCAAAAATCTGATTACTCAAACCTCCTAAAGCGTATTCAGCTTCGATTTTATCTTTCGATGTACATAATATTATTCCTATTGGAGCATTGTCGGTTTCTTCGTTTATTTCGGTTTTATAATAATTCAGATAAGTGTTCATTTGTCCGACATCAGCATGTTTCATCTTTCTAGATTTTAAATCAATCAATACATACGCTTTAATTATTTTGTTGTAAAACACCATATCAACATAATCGTGCCTATTACCAAGGGTTATACGTTGCTGCGATCCTACAAACATAAACCCCTTTCCAAGTTCTAATAAAAAATTTTCTATATGCCGGATTAACTTTTCTTCAAGTTCCTTTTCTAATATGGGTTTCTTTTCAGGTATTCCTAAGAACTCAAATACATATGGATCTTTAATAATATCTGTTGCAGTTTCTAAAATCTGCCCTTGTTGTGATAGCTTCAAAACAGTTTGTTTATTGGCTTTCCCATCCGATAGCAATAGCCTTTCAAATAAAGATGTGTCAATTTGCCTTTGCAGTTCTCGTACACTCCAGCTTGAGTTTATGCTTTCCTGTTCATAAAATGAGCGTTTATCCTTATCTTCCAATGATAATAATTCGCAGTAATGAGACCATTTTAAATTGCCAGACACTGTCTGGCAATTTGGATAAGCTACATAAAAATTTCTCATATTTTGAAGATTGGAGCGGGAAAACCCTTTACCTAAATCCTTGGTAAGTTGTTTGGATAATTTTATTAATAGTTGTGAGCCATACTTCGCCCTGAGATTGCCTTCTTGTTCTTTTTCTATTATTTGTTTGCCAATATCCCAATATGTTTTTAATGATTCGTTATTGATTACTTCGTAAACCTTCTTGCGTGATGTTAATATAATAGACCTGATCTGTTTAACCAGGTCATTAAATATATCTTCCGGATTTCGTACTAAATTCATCGTGACTTTTTTACAAATTTAATATATATATTTTAAGGTCACAAATTGTGATTTTAAAGATTTGTTTAAAAAATCAGGACAAGATATTTTATTGTTTTCTGCACCTGCTTTGTAGCCCGCCTAAAGGGAAGGCAGGCGTTAGGTAGGCGCTAACGGCTGCAACGGGCGCCATTTGAGGTAAGCTTTGCCCACGAACGATATTTCTTTAAAAGGTACTTTTTTTAATTACTTCATTTGCAAGTAAAAACAATTTATATTGACTAAAAATGACATTTATTTGATTTTTCGTCAATAAGTTATAGCTTTGTATAAAAAACAAATGATACAACGAGAAATCTATTTAAGCCGATTAAGAAAACTTAAAGACTCCGTTCGCGCGCGTTTGTAACGCGTGCCTTATTAATTATTTTTTTATTTTACTGTTATTAACTCTCTTGAAATCAAATCAATTTCAAGCAAACTATTCAATTCTGCATAGTTCCGGGCTGAACTAAACATATAATCCTCTGGTATTGATACTAATCCTGCTTCCACTGCGTTGTTATGTATATAATTTATTTTTTGCCAAATAAACTTGTTCGTATATAATACCATGGGGCGATTTCCATCTTGCCACACTTTGTAATTTTTTATTCGTTTAAGTTTTTCTCCGGCTTCTTTAAAAATAGTTAATGCGTTATTTGTTTCAACATTGTTTTCTTTTTCTAATTTTTTTATCATCGCTTTCGATGTGTATTTTTTCAAATCGCGTAACACTGCCGAAAGTGTTTCTTTTCCATTCGATTGAGCCATTAAATGCACATGATTTGGCATTATACAATATGCATATATAATCAAGCCCCGGTGCTGTTGATAAAATTTTATTGCATCAACGATAATCATTTTATTTGAATCATCTTGCAATACTTTTAGCCATTCAATAATTGTAAACGTTACAAAATACGCTTTTTCCTTTTACCGATTGCATAGATATAATAGTCCAATAAATTGTACTATAAAATCTATGTCATCGGTATTACCATTGTAAAATTTAAAATATCCGTTGGATTATTTTAAATTAACAATTGGTATAATCTGCTGTTTTGTATTTTTCTGACATAACAAAACGAAGATAAATTATTTTTTTATTTGAAAAAAATATTTGCTATGATTGTTATGATGGCGCTTTAATCGTCTATTTTGCACCTGCCTACCATGCCTATCGGTATGCAGGCGGCAAGGCAGGCGCGTTACACTGCGTTAAACGCGCGCGAACGACTGCAACGAGCGCCATCTGAAGTGCTAACGGCTGCAACGAGCGCCATCTAGAGTTCATTTATTGGACCATTAAATATATGCTTTCGGTATTATTTGGCGCTTTAATTTTATTATTTCTGCACGCGTTACGCTACGCTAAAACGCGCGCGAACGGAGGGAACTGAGGGACACAATGCGTTAAACGATCTCCTTCAAAGAGATAACAACATTAATGATTTATTTATTATTAATTTATTTATATTAAAATACAAAGAATCTATTATCGATATTTTACTATTACTAATTGTTATTTTTTTTATTTCTTTGTTTTTGTTATAAATACAAATTTCATCATCAATTCCATCTATAACAGAATCATTTATATATACACTATCTAATTTTATTAATTCTGGCAAAATAACTGCAATCTTTTTATATTCATTTATATTAATCTTTTTTGTATAAACTCTTTTAAAATCAGTTTCATTTATTATTGAATCTATTGTTATCTGTTTATTATTTATAACATAAAAATATTCTGTAAACCCTAATAAATTTATTTGGGTTATTTTAAATGTAATATTTTTTATCTCATATGAGTTATAATAATTATTTGAACAGGATGAAAAATTTATTATTATAAGTAAGATAAACAAAAACTTATGTAATTTCATGTGTTTAAATTTTAATAATTATTTTATAAATATACTTAGTTGTTAATTATTATGCTGTTATAAAAAAGAATAAAATATTTAATCATTAATGGTTTGGATAGCCTTTATTGATTTATGGATATTTCATAATTATTATTTTAGTATCATTTTTCAATACAATGTTGTTCAAAGCTTTGAACTGATACCTTTTTTTCGTAATAACTTTCAATGTAATTTTTAATTTCTAATTCTGTTTTTCCAGTTTTTCCCCAAATTATTGTATTATAATTATTCGAATTAATAATAGCATCGTATTCATCTTTATAGTCGTATATTTTTAAGTCTCCATTGGTTTTTTGTTGTCCATGTTTCGTTTCATGCACTATAGTAGATTGATTTCCAGAATAATAAGTAATATTATAAAATGCTATAGATTTTGTTGACTTATCTTTATCCCACTCTGTTTTACCTCCTGCTATAAATGATCCATCATTTGGTTTTGCAGTATAATAAAACATTTTATCAGTAGAACTTATTACATCGTCAAATGATTCTTTTATATCCAACAATTTAGCTCTTTCAGTATTAAGAGTTGTAATTTGAGTTCTTATTTCTTCATCTTCATAATTACTTTTTGCCCAATTTTTTGATAAATTATTAATATCCTCTGAATATATTTTTATTTTTGAAGTTATCTCTAAATATGTTTTATCAAACTCTGCTTTAGTTTCCTTATCAGCAAAACTGGTATCAGTACCATTTATATCAATAAGCCATATTGGATTATTTGAGAAACAAGCATATGGGCTTTCCCAATCTTTCATAATAGGGTCAGTGTTCCATCTTCTCCCAGTTCTGGTATCATATTCCCAGTACAAAGCAGTATTATAATTTCCACTACCGCCAATCTCATCATCTTTTTCCTGCCCATTAAAGCCAAACTTATACTCATTACTACTCACGTTACGTCCGGGCATTAATTGTCCAAATGCGTTTAAGTTTATGCCTGTTTTTGTCCGGCATACCTCATTTTCCAGTGTCGTAGATGAAAAAAATCGCATTTTTTCTTTAGAGCTTTGATTTCAAAAATACAAAAAAACATAGTCGGTATAAACAAAAAGCCTGGGAAAACCAAGCTTTCTGTTTTTGTATTTTATTTTGCACTCGTTGAAAACGAGCGCTAACGACTGCAACGAGCGCCATCAGAGTAAAATCTTCAGTTGTGTATTAATCACAAAAGGCAATTGTTTTGACTTCCCAAACATCATTAACTTTCTCTGCTTT
The DNA here is from genome assembly GCA_035421345.1 of Bacteroidales bacterium. Lineage (GTDB taxonomy): Bacteria > Bacteroidota > Bacteroidia > Bacteroidales > CG2-30-32-10 > DAOLWT01. Next base: position 6,190 of record DAOLWT010000001.1, on the reverse strand, counting down.
TGAACCAATGTAATATTTACCATTGATATTTTCCCTTCCACAACTTTGTGTTTTTGACATTAAATCATTATTCCACTCTTTAAATAATCTAATATAATTCTCATTACTATTTCCTACTTCGCTGATTGCAACTTTTTTAATTGTAAATTTAGTTGCCCCACTGGTTAACTGATAAGTATAAATAAATGAACTATTCCATATTAAACCATATAAATTACCATATGCTAAATCATACCCTTCTAAAATATTAACATCAGATAAATTTTCTTTTGAAATTTCATTATAAACTTTAGTTCTCACGTAATCAGCAACATTAATTATGTTTCTATAATTTTTCTTTACCTCTTTTATAATGTGTTTTTTAAAATACTTTTTTTGATCTTTTGAAATAGCATCAAATACTTTATTATCTTGGGCAAAAAGAGTACAAGTATTTAACATAAATAAAGTTAATAAAAACTTAATCATATTATTTATTATTTAAATGATGAATTGTTAATTTTATAATCATAGTTTTTTACAAAAGTACTTCTTGTTCCTCTTATCAATTTATATATTCCTTGTTCTGAAATAACTTCACCTGAAGTTAAATTTTTCAATATTGCTGTTCCATAGTATTTTCTCAAAGGAAAACCTAATTCTGATCTAAGTTGGTTTTCTTTATGGGATGCCTGCCATTCATTAGTTGAAAGCCCTTTGTATATAATATCATTCATTGTTCCTCTATTAGCATCTAAGGCATGACCAAATAATTCATGACCTAAATTTATTTTTGGACGACTTGTTTGTAAGCCTGGAGATTCAAATGTTTTTTCTGCTCCTTCAATAGGATTCCAATAAATTGTCCCACCAGAGCCACCTTTTAACATATCATCTGGAATATTGTTTCCTTGCTCTTTATTCTCTTGTGCGTATGCCTTAAGCACATTCGAAGGTACAAAACTACTGTTTGGATGGCTTGCATCCGTTTCTTTAATTGTAAATAAATTTGGTGAATTTTGTAGTTCATCTAAACTTGCCTTTCCGAAACTTTTTTTGCTAATATCATTTAATGCATTTTTAGTATTATATACAAATTCCGTTGGTGGTCCAATATTAACATCCCCTTGAACTTTCACCGTATCACCTAATGGATCATTAAACCAAATCGGATTATTAGCGAAACAAGCGTAATCACTTATAGATGCATTTGGCTTCGGGTCACAGTTCCATCTTCTCCCTAATCTTGAATCATACTCCCAATATTCTGCTGTATATATATTTCCACTACCACTAATTTCATCATCTTTCTCTTGTCCATTAAAGCCAAACTTATAGTTATCGCTACTAAAGTTTCTGCCGGGCATTAGCATGCCAAATGCGTAATAATCCTGTGCACTGGTAATATCGGAAGTATAATAGTCAATCGTTATATTATCGCTTGTATGGGGTATTTTGCGGTCGCTCACTGTTGTAAGTACATTCCCTATCCCGATAGCTATCGGGAGGTTGCTTAATTCAAATTGTTTATTGCCTAACATATGGCTAAAATAAGTAGAATTTTTACTTAACGCAAAATTCTTTATTTAAATATAAATTTTCTTAAAAAAATGAAATAAGGTTTTTATTATTTTCTTTTCTCCATGATGAGAAAAGAAACAAAAGAATCTAGGCAAAATGAAGCTTCAGCGCTCTCTAAAATTTTAATAGAATTTTTTAGCAAAGTAACAGCCCACCTGAATTAGCGGGCTGCTTTGCTTAAATTCAAATTAAAATTTTATTCACACTTGCCCTGTCCTCGCCATTTTGCCGGGCTTGCGCGCATTTATCGATTATTGAACTTTTTCTATTTCAAATAAAAAATGGAATGAGTACAATAAACATTATTAGAAACAAATTAATTGCAAGAATGTTTGCTGTTGTAGAACGAGGGACACCATACGTTGATACTTTTAAGTTTGCTTCTTAATACTGTTTATAACTTTTACTCATTTTATTTGTTTTTACCCTGGAATACTAAGGAGTTAATTGCGCAAACGGCTGCAACGAGCGCCATCTGAAGAATTACTGAATTAATAATCCATGCTTTTTACATTCTAATAAATACATTTCAATATCTTCTTTTAAAATAGAATATGCTTGAAAATTATTTATTTTTAAATCATTTAGATATTTACCTATCATCATAGAAATCTCTCCCCCAGAGGAACCACAGGCAATACATTCTTTAATATCCATGACTATATAATTAAATTCTAAACCTATTTTTTTTTCAGCTATTCTTAATATTTTTTGATAATCCATATTATTTTTTTATTGGTGTAATAACATTGTTTGTGGTACCGCCTTCATCAACTACCACTTCTATTCCTTTTCCAACATTTTCACTTCCTGACGCTGTACCTACTTCTCTTGTAATAAAATTAGCATTCTTTTTTAAAGTTGCTGTTTCTATGAAATCCGCATTCTTAATATTTTCAATTGGAACATTATACTTTTTAGCGTAACTTTCTGGGTCTAACAATGGATTTTCCATACTCCAAAACTGTGCATTTGCTCCTTGAGCCGATTTACCAGTAGTTCCAATTCTATAAAGAGTAGAACCTTTTTTAGCATTAACTGCACCTTTCAAAGCTCCAACACTCAATGATTGCTTAGCAACCCCCCAGGGTGTTTTAACTGCTCCTGACACAAAAGAAGAAAAGGATCCTAATCCCTTACTACCTACATAAGCAGTTAAAATATCTGTTCCAAATTCAGACAATGCTTTTGACATTGAATAAGCATTTCCATTAATAACATTATCTTCAAAATTTTGAATCTTTGCATCAACTCTTGGAGTGGGGATATAAGCACCTTCGTATGGTGATGTTAACGAAGCAATTTCATACAAAAATAAACCCGCCTGCTTCCATGTTTCAGTTTTCCATGCATCTTTTGTTATTAAGTTATATGTATTCGTCACAGATGCCTTAACCCCATCTTCAGTACCATTAATTATTGCGGCAGTTGTTGCTCCATAAACTCCAGTCTTAGCAAAAATATACCATAGTCCTTCTTTTCCATCCAAGTCAATAGAAGCAATAGGTGAATTTGATGCAAATTGATATGGTGTTAACATCGGAAAACTTTTTGTTAATGGATCTTCTGATAGGAACTTCCCGATGCGTGGGTTGTAAATTCTAAAGCCATAGTCGTACTGGTTCCCTGTTCCGGATACTTCGTCATCTTTCTCTTTGCCATTAAACCCAAACTTATAGCTATCACTACTCCAGTTTCTGCCGGGCATTAATTGTCCAAATGCGTAATAATCTTGAGCGCTTGTAATATCGGAAGTGTAATAGTCAATCGTTATATTATCGCTTGTATGGGGTATTTTGCGGTCGCTCACTGTTGTAAGTACATTCCCCATCCCGATAGGTATCGGGAGATTAATTAATCCATATTGTTTATTGCCTAACATATGGCTAAAATAAGTAGAATTTTTACTTAACGCAAAATTCTTTATTCTAATATATTTTTTTATTGAAAAGAAATAAGGTTTTTTTATTTTTTGCACCTGCCTACCGGCAAGGCAGGCGCGTTACACTTCGTTAAACGAGCGCTAAACAAGGCTTTTGTACGCGATACAATCGCGCACTAACCATTTGCGTTAATGCGCGCCATCAGGGGAATGTTTACTTACTACGGTTGACCACTTTATAAAGTCTGCTAAAATAAATGCGATGTAAAACAAAAACGCCAAGCTGTATGCCTGACGTTTCCACTGTTTTGTTTTTCAGTATCAAAAAATCTTAAAGCTCTTTATCATTTCTGTTACTACACTTTCGTATTTCTCATACTTTGTTGGGTCAGCTGTATATGAGAACAAATAAGCAATATTTCCTTTAATAAACCAATACTGCTTTAACTTTAAACTCCTGCCTTGATAATTCATACTATAAACAAATTCTTTCCCCTGTTGCCCTGCTATTGTTGTATTCTTTAGCGATATAATAGCAGATGCTCCAAAATTATCTACTACCTGTTTCTTGGTTAGCTCGGTGTATTGTTCCAAGCTCATAGATTGTTGCGATAAATCTTGCAACATCAAGTTTACGTTTTCTTGGAATAAATCTTTTTCATTTTCTTTTGGTGATAGAAAAAATATTGCATTTGATTTTTCTTGCTTTGCCCAACTCGCAGGATAAAGCATTTCATGATTTTTACCTGTGTATTTTACCATCTTTTCTTGGGAACAGCTCCCAAACATCATAAGAATAATTGCTAATTGTAACATTTTCATTTTTTTAAATATTAAACCCTACTGTAAAATGTATTGACAATATTCCAAAGCCAATAATTGCCAAATGGAATAAAACAGCAGAAAGATAAATTCGTGACTTATTTTTAATCTTTTCAAATTCTTCAAAGTGCTTTTTGTAAGTATCTGCCCGATAAAGAAAAAAATAGTTAGTTAAATATGATAAAGCTACAACAGCAAAGAAGTAATAGTAAATTGTATCTTCAACATCTATGTTTAGTAACTTAACAAGGAACAAACAAATACTTGTATAAATAACCATTGTTGTTAGAAACATAAAGCCAAATGCAAAGCCAATATTAAAACCAAAATCTTTATTGTTCATCACTTTGTTGTAGTCTTTTTGTCCCTTATGTAAGTTCTTTCGGAGAAACGGGAAAAGATGCAGCATAATAAAATAAATAGGCTTACGGATTAATGTTTCTCCTAAATTAAGCTGTACATACCAAGTTGAGTAAAAAAAATAGTTCCAAATTCTTTCCATAATTCTACTCTCCAACTGCTTTTCTTGTTACTGCTTCTGTGGCTTCCTCACCACCCCAAGAACCTAATATAGCACCTACTGCTCCGCCAATTACTGTTCCAACACCAGGGAAAATTAAAGAACCTATAGCGGCACCACCTGCTGCACCAGCCCAAGCACCGCCTGCACCACCTACCACTCCAGCAACTTCGATGGCTGTATTTGCTCCAATAGCATTTCCATCTGCTTGAATACCGTCTATTACTTCTTTTGCATCTAATATATGCCCAATAATTGGAGCGTGTTTAGCAATCCCTTTTGTTAGTCCTTTATTAAATACATTTTTGGTTTTAGTGTATTGATTGCCACCCCAAGCATTATCATAATATTTTATCTTACCTGTAGATTTCAGTGGATCAGTACTTACTTTCAACTTACCGCCTCTTTTTCCAAACTCTTCTGCACCGTCAGAGTAAGCACCAGCAGAAGGACTGCTTGCTTCATCTGCACTAACTAGAACAGATTTTATAACTCCATCATCCTGCCTTCCTATTAAATTAGGTACATCATCTAATGAATGGTCTTTGTAATAACTTGCTCCTCCTTTTTTGTCGTTTATAGAAAAAATACCATCATCACCTTTTTGTATTCTCCCCTTTAATCCGTGTTCCTTTTTGTACTCTCTTGCTTCTTTACGAGAACCAAACAAACCAAGTGGGTCAGTAAAAACAATTGGATTATTATTGTTTATAGCATAAGGACTTTGCCAAGGAAAGGTAACAGGGTCTCTATTCCATCTCGTTACTATTCTTGGGTCATACTCCCAAAACTGCGCTGTATAATGGTTTCCGCTTCCTGATATTTCGTCTACTTTCTCTTGGGTGTTGTAGCCGTATTTATATGTATTACTGCTAAAGTTTCTGCCGGGCATTAATTGTCCAAATGCGTAATAGTCTTGCGCACTTGTAATATCGGAAGTATAATAGTCAATCGTTATATTATCGCTTGTATGGGGTATTTTGCGGTCGCTCACTGTTGTAAGTACATTCCCCATCCCGATAGGTATCGGGAGATTAATTAATCCATATTGTTTATTGCCTAACATATGGCTAAAATAAGTAGAATTTTCAAAAGAAGCAATATAATATATAGGTGGATTAATTTCCGGTTTTTCAGCAATGGTTTTATTGTAATACCGATTGCATAGATGTAATAGTCCAATAAATTGTACTATAACATCTTTGTCATCGGTATTACCATTGTAAAATTTAAAATATCCGTTGGATTATTTTAAATTAACAATTGGTATAATTTAATACGCCATATCGGCTGCTGCCATAGAGTTGCAAATCTACCAACGTTAGTGGAGGATTTTGTATACTTCCCGTTCCTTTTCTATAGGTTGCCATTATATTGCCTTGTGCATCGCGTACATAATAGATGGT